>DATHVY010000276.1:0-16721 GCA_035461045.1 Planococcus sp. (in: firmicutes) | reverse complement strand
AAGTTATTTTTCCGAATCGTTATCGCTGCTGAACCAGGAACGTCGGGAAAGTCTGTTCCTGCCGGATCGTCCCATTTACACTAAAGTGAAAGATGAGCCGCCGACCCGTTATATTAAAGGGTCCCGAGCGAAGAGGGTTATGGTCGCGAACGGTTCCACGATCAATGGAAGCGTAACGAACTGCATCATCGGTCGCGCAGTGGTCATCGAAGAAAACACTGAAGTAAGAAATAGTTTGATTATGCAAAAAAGTTATATCGAAAAAAACTGCGACTTATCATACGTGATTGCTGATAAAGAAGTTCATATCGAGGAAGGTGTCTCACTTCACGGTACGTTAGAACAACCAATCGTTTTGCGTAAAGGAGAGCGGGTCAAGAAGGAGGACCAAATATGAAAGTTGTCATGGCGGCAGCCGAATGCGCGCCTTTCGCAAAAGCAGGTGGACTTGCTGATGTGATGGGGGCATTGCCTAAAGAGTTGAGTTCACTAGGCCATGAGGTGACAGTTCTGCTGCCTGAATACAGTTTGATAGCAGAAGAGTACAAAAAAAACTTCACAGAAATCGAAGAAATTGAATTTGAGTTTATGGGAACTGCGGTTTCCTGCAAAATATCCAGCTGGCATAAAGACGGTGTCCACTTCGTGTTTTTGGGGAATGAAGATTATTTTCATGGACCGGAAATTTACAGCCACAATGACATGGAGCGTTATGCGTTTTTTGTACACGCCGTTTTGCAAGTGATGAAGTCCCAGCAGTTTGATGCTGACGTGTTGCATGTCCATGATTGGCATACCGCCATGATTCCGTTTCTGTTGGCTGAAGACAAGCAGTATGAGGAATTGAAAAGAGAGTTGCCATGTGTTTTGACCGTCCATAATCTGCAATTTCAAGGAGCCGCCTCTAAAGAAGATTTTGAAAAAGTTTTTCGTATGGACGACCGCTATTTTTTAGACGGAAAAGTCGAATGGCGAGGAAATTTCAATGCTTTGAAAACCGGTATTTCATATGCGGATGCCATCACCACAGTCAGCCCAACCTATCGGGATGAAATTTTAACAGCAGCGTTCGGTGAAAGACTCGATCCTTTTTTGAAAAGCAGGGAAGAGGATTTGATCGGCATCCTGAACGGCATTGATGTCCAAACCTATAATCCGGCGGATGATCCGAAAATCGAGATGAAATTCGATGTGGAGTCGTTGTCAGGCAAAGCAGTCAACAAACGGGCCATCCAAAGAAAATACGGATTGCCGGAAAGCGAAGAGACGCCGCTGCTGGTGATGGTGTCCAGGCTGTCGGGACAAAAAGGAATTGATGTTTTACAGGACACCTTGCCACAGTTGCTTCAGGAAGAAGAAGTGCAATTTGTGCTTTTGGGTTCCGGAGAAGAAAAATACGAACAATTTTTCAAGGAACTTGAAATCGACTTTGCCGGCCAGGTGGCTGTTCACCTTGGGTTTGATGAGAACTTGGCGCATTTACTGTATGCCGGAGGGGATGTATTTCTCATGCCGTCCCATTTCGAACCGTGTGGGCTGAGCCAACTGATTTCGATGCGGTACGGAACGGTTCCTGTGGCGAATAAAACCGGCGGGCTGAAAGATACGATCATCGACTATGTAGAAAATGCTCAGCAAGGCAATGGGTTTTTGAGTGATGGTCAAGCAGGTATCACATATGACGAAGCTCTGAAGCGTTCGTTATCCTTCTTTTCAAAGCCGTCTCAATGGGAAGAAATCAGAAGAAACGGGATGAAAGGCGATTATTCGTGGTCGCGTTCTGCGGAGGAATACGCTAAAGTATACAAAAAGCTCGTCGGAAAGTGAGGAATATTATGTTTCATTCAAAAGCAAAATTCAAAGAATCTTTCCTCGGACGCATGGAACGACGCGGAGAAGACAAGTCAGACAAAGCGGCATATTTAGTGTTAGCTGAGATGGTTCGGGAATTTGTAGCGGAAAATTGGGAAATTACCAATCGGCAATATGAAACAAGCGGAAAAAAGCAATTATATTATATTTCGATTGAGTTTCTAATCGGACGAATGCTGGATCAGAATTTATTGAACTTAAAAATGTTTGACCTTGTAGAAGAAAGTTTGCATGAATTGGGCTATAAACTGACCAATCTGGAAAACTATGAACCAGAACCTGGTTTGGGCAACGGAGGGTTAGGGAGGTTGGCCGCATGTTTCATGGATTCTTTGGCGTCTTTGGAATTGCCGGGCCACGGCTATGGAATCCGTTACAAAGGCGGGCTGTTCACCCAGCATTTCATCGATGGCTTTCAAACGGAGCAACCAACCGACTGGATTACCGGAACAGATGATTGGGATGTCCGAAGAGAGGATTTGGCTGTCGAAATTCCTTTCTTTGGCACGGTCCATTTGACCGAGGACACCCAACCGCCGCAGTTGCGAGTGGAAGGAGCGGAATGGGTGAAAGCTGTGCCTTACGATATGCCCATTGTAGGAGCCAATGGCTGTACGGTTAACACATTGAGGTTATGGCAGGCGGAAGCTTCGGAACAGCCGCTGCCGCCAAGGAAAAGCATTGAGAGCTATATGGAGGAAACAAAAGCGATATCAGATCGGCTTTATCCGGATGATGCATTGGATGAAGGGAAAATCCTAAGGCTGAAGCAACAATACCTTTTGTGCAGCGCCTCTCTTCAAACCATCCTGAAAAACCGTTCTTATCCGATTCAAGAAATGCCCAAGCATGTGGCGATCCAGGTCAACGATACCCACCCGGCGCTCGCGGTGCCAGAGCTGATGCGCATTCTTATGGATTTGGAAGGGCTCGGATGGGACGAAGCCTGGGAAATTACAAGCAATACGATATCCTATACAAATCATACAATACTGGCAGAAGCGATGGAAAAGTGGGAAATCCGCTTGTTGCAACCCCTGTTGCCGAGAGTGTATATGATCATTGCAGAGATTGACCGCCGTTTCAAAGAAAGGCTGGCGCCCCAATACTTAAGCAATGAGGAGTTCGACAAACTGTCCATCATCGAATCTGGAGTGGTCAAGATGGCCAATTTGGCTGTCGTGGGAAGCTATCGAGTGAATGGTGTGGCGGGCCTTCATACACGGATCCTGAAAAAAAGGGAATTAAGGGAGATGTATGAACAGTTCCCGGAAAAGTTTCATAACAAAACAAACGGAATTACTCATAGAAGATGGCTTATGAAAGCCAATCCGGAACTGTGCATGCTGATCAATGGCGCAATCGGCTCTGACTGGCACCGGAAACCGGAGAATCTGCGCCACCTGAATCGATTCATTCACGATCCGGCTTTTCTTGAGGATTTCCAGGGCATTAAACGCCTTAAAAAAGTTCAGTTGATTGAACACATGAAAGACCAGCAACATATCCAATTCAATGTTGATCCCGATTCGATATTTGATATGCAGATCAAGCGATTCCATGGATATAAACGGCAATTGATGAACATCATCCATATACAAATCCTATTCGACAAAATCAAAGAAGACAGCTCGTTCCGCCCTTACCCAAGAACGTTCTTCTTCGGCGGCAAAGCCGCGCCAAGCTACACTTTCGCAAAACAGGTGATCAAACTGATCAACGCAATAGCGGATCGAGTGCATGGGGATGAATTAGTGCGAAAGCATATCAACATCGTCTTTATTGAAGATTATAATGTTACCCATGCTGAAAAGATGATTCCTGCAGCAGACGTCAGTGAGCAGATTTCCACAGCTTCCAAAGAAGCATCAGGAACCGGAAACATGAAATTCATGATGAATGGTGCACTGACATTGGGGACGAATGATGGCGCAAACGTAGAGATTTTTCAGCAGGTGGGGGAAGAAAATGCATTCAAGTTCGGACAAACCTCTGAACAGATCATGAAGTACGAAAAGGAGAAAACTTACCGTTCCGAAGATGTTTATGATGAAGATCGGGATTTGGAACTGGTTATGGAGTTGTTGTATAAGGGTGAGTTGTCGGGAGGCAAAGAAAATGTCGATTATATCATCAAGCAACTGATTGATGACAATGATCCTTATTTTGTGTTGAAGGATATGAGAAGTTATGAAGCCGCCCATGACCGAGTATTGGAAGCCTATGACAACAAACTTCGCTGGCAAGGGATGTGCGTGAAAAATATCGCGGAATCCGGGATTTTCTCAAGTGATCGAACTATCCAACAATATGCGGATGAAGTCTGGAAGCTTGAAAAAATTTCATGCAAAACTGAAGTGAAAAGGTGATGGCAGTATGGAATATGACTTCAATAACACCGATTTAAAAAATTACAAAGCCAGCGGTGCGCTCGATGGAAAAGTCGCGATTGTCACAGGTGGCAGCAGTGGCATTGGCAGCGCAGTTGCAATCGCATATGCAAAAGAAGGTGCCAAGGTGGTCATCGGCTATTTGGACGATGACGAAGAAGCCGAGCGTACGATTGAAATCATCTCTTCTTATGGCGGCCAAGCAGAAAAGCTGAGCGGAGATTTGGGGAAATCGGAGAACTGCAACCAATTGGTCCAGTATGCAATTGAACAGTTCGGCCAGCTTGATATTGTCGTCAATAACGCCGGCTTTCAATACCCGCAAACTTCGCCTTTGGACATTACAGATGAGCAAATGCTGAAAACTTTTGAAATCAAGGCGTTTGCAATGTTTTATATGGTGAGGGCTGCGCTTCCGCACTTAAAGAAGGGGGCCCGCATCATCAATACAGTTTCGATCAATGCGTATCGAGGGCATTCGGACCTGATCGATTATTCGGGTGCAAACGGAGCAGCCGTTTCCATGACCCGTTCGCTGGCAAGGCGTCTCGTCCGCGAGGAAATTGCAGTGAACGGCATCGCGCCAGGCCCGATATGGACGCCGCTTATTCCGAAGACTTTCGGACATTTGAACCCTGATGTAGCGGATGGGTTCGGAGAGGATGTTCCGGCTGGACGGCCCGGGCAGCCATACGAGCTGGCGAAAGCATACGTTTTTCTGGCGGATCCGCAAAACTCGTATATGACCGGGCAAGTGCTTCATATGAATGGCGGAGATTATATGTCGACATGAGAATAAGCCTGTAATTTGCAGAATTTTGTATAACTAAAAGAAGTCCAGGCCATTGGGCCTGGACTTCTTTTAGTTATACTCGGAATAGATAGTCCATTTTGTTGGCATGCCGTTTGACAGCTTCCACTTCTTTGAACAAAAGATCGACGTCTGCATGGACATCTCGGAACTTCGTTCGTGAGTCCTGCCGGATTTCAGTCAGGTTTTCAGTTGTCAGAGCAGAATTATGCTTTAATAATTCCTTGATCTCTTTTTGCCCAGCTTCCAGTTTTTCCAGCTTGTCATTGGTTTCAACACGGAAATCTCTCAGCTCACCGAGCATTTGCTTCAATAATTCTTCCATGCAGACTGCCTCCTTTACTGGTAAACTCTTTATGACAGTTTATCACATTGTGAATGATTTTTGAGGAATAAACCACCACTGTTTAACGGTGCGAGAACGAAATGAAGGAGTGAGTCTGTGAGAAGCTCATTGAAACTGCTGCTGATTTTATGGACGGGGTTGTTGATAGCTGCATGCCAACCAATTGGTGAAAACAGTGCTGCAGAACCTGTGGCGGTCCCATCTGGAGAAGAAAGAGTGCAAACAGGGTTAAAAGCTCATTTCATTGATGCTGGGCAAGCAGATGCGGCATATTTTGAATTTGATGAATACTCCGTACTGATTGATGCGGGTAATTGGAACAATTCGGCGGTGGTCGATTATTTAAACGGACTGGGTGTAACGGCCATTGATATTGTAATCGGCACTCATCCCGATGCCGATCACATCGGACAGATGGATCAGGTGATTGAAGAGTTTGAGGTTGGGGAAGTTTGGATGTCAGGAAATGCGAGTTCATCCAATACTTTTTTGCGTGTGATGGAAGCCATTGATGTAGCAGGGGTCGATTATTATGAACCCCGGAGCGGCGAACAATTCGATGTTGGTTCACTGCAAATCGATGTCCTCTATCCGCAAGAAGTCACCGGCAAAGCAAATGAGGAATCGATTTCTTTGAAGCTGATTTACGATGAAGTACGCTTTGTTTTTACCGGAGATGCGGGAGTTTCTGGGGAACAGGAAATGATTGATAGCGGAATCAATCTGCAAGCGGATATTCTGCAGCTCGGCCACCATGGTTCAAACACTTCAACCAGTACCGCTTTCCTGAAAGCAGTGTCGCCGGAAGTGGCGGTTTACAGCGCAGGAGCAGATAATTCCTACGGGCATCCGCACGCAGAAGTGATTGCTGCTACGGAAAACGAAGGTGCCGAAGTTTTTGGTACTGATGTGAATGGCACCATCATCATCGAAACGGACGGTGTCGTTTATGAGGTCAAGACGGAAAAGGACGGAGTTCCGAAAGAAGGTGTGAACCGCTGCATCGACATCAATATTGCTTCGTCTGCTGAATTGCAGGAAATACGCGGCATCGGGCCGGCTTATGCTGAAGCGATCCTGAACCAGCGGCCATTTGAAACACTGGATGACCTCACCAATATTAACGGAATTGGCGAAGCGACACTGGATAATATTAAGGAGCAAGGCCTGGCCTGCATAGGAGGATGAGCATGAAAGGAGTTCTGGAGCGAATAGAAGACAACCGGATAGCGGTCATCCTGATCGAAGAAGAGGGACGGGAAATCCACCTGCCCGTCACTGAGTTGCCGGAAGGCAGTGAAGTAAACACCTGGTTTGACGTGGACATGAAAGAAGGAGAAAGGATATCCATTCGGATCGATCCTGTTGTAACCGAAGATAAAAATCGTTCGGCGCAAGAAATTTTGAAGAAAATAAAGTCTAAAAAACATAAAAGTAAATTTCGCAGAAGATAAGGAAACACCCTGAAACCTTTAGGCTTCAGGGCGTTCTCCATGCTCAACGCTTTTCAATAAGCTCCAACTTATAATCGGCGACTTGATGTTCCTTGTACAGATTTGTAACGGAAGTGGAATAGTTTGAAATGGTGGCAGGAAACTCCAGGTCCTCTTGCGGCAGGCGGACGGTGAAATCCGGTCGGTAAAGCAGCACTGCGATGTCGTGGTATTCCTCGCTGGTCACTTTAAAATCAAAAGAAATTTTATGTAATTGTTGATGGGTTGCGGGATCTGTAAACCGCGTCAATTCAAAATTAGTTGCCAGGATTTCCGCTTCGTCTATGAATAGTTTTGCTTGCATGTAACCACGCCTCTCTATGGGGATGTTCTGATAAAACCATAACATGAAAAAACCGCTGAAGCGTGTGACACGCTTCAGCGGTTTTTTTGCATGCTATTCTTTTTTCCTGCGATGTTTGATGTCGGCGAAAATCAGTGCGCCGACCAAGAACAGCCCCAGGTATCCGACTATTGGATAGAACATGCTGACAAGTGCGGTAAATCCGACAAAGCTCAAGATGTAGGCTACTAAGCCGACAATCACAACAAAGATTCTGAACTTAGCTGTGCCCATGACAACAAATCGAGCTGAAAAGGAGAACAGCATGCTAACGCCGGTATTATAAATCATAGCGAACAAAATGACAGAGAAGAAAATTCCGAGCATTGGTGATACATCATTGGCGATTTGAAGCATCGGCATATCTGCTCCACCGACTGCATCGACTTTAGAGAAAATTGCCAAATGACTTAATATGATTAGAACGCCAAGACCTAAACCACCAAGAAGACCGCCGCGTGCAGCGATTTTTTCGTTCTTTTCTGTTCCACCCATTAAGATGGCCATCGAAGCTCCGACGGCAATGTTGAAGGACACGTAATTAATGGACGATAAAAACCAGTTAGGCACTGCCGATAATTGTTCTCTGGCTATCGGGTCAAGAGTAGCGAAAGAAGAGTCCATGGTGAACAGGCTATATAAGGATAAGCCGACTACCGTCAAAATCAAAAAAGGCGTGATACTTCCGATAATGGTGATGACTTTTTGGACGTTCAGCATAATGGTGATGATGATCAATACCGCCATCACCGTGCTGCCTAGAAATGCCGGCAAACCGAATTGCTGGGAAAAGATTGAACCGGCCCCTGCAATCATCACGACGCCGACCCCGAATAGTGTGAAAATAATAATATAATCGACTATTCGACCGATCACTTTTCCACTGATGCCATAAACGACCTCTTTATGAGATGTAGTCTGCATCCGGCTTCCCAATCTTGTCAAGTTCATGCCCAAGTATGCAAACAAGGCTGTGGAGATCAGGGCACCGATAATCCCCAAGTAGCCGAAGCTGGTGAAATACTGAAGAATTTCCTGGCCGGAAGCAAAACCTGCACCGACAATAATGCCAATGAAGGCGCTTCCCATTTTCAAACTGTTTTTCATAATGCTCCCCCTAAAACTTGTGGGAATATGACTGCATAAATTGAATCAGTAATAAAAGAATTGCTGAAAAAACTTTGATGCAATTTATAAAATAATATTTCCGCAAATTAATCTTATTTAAACATAACAAAAAAGTTCGCCTTGTCAATGTAAATTTGATTAATTATAAGAATATTAGTACTTATTACTGGGGTGAAATGAATATAAAAGTTATTGCCAATAAGATAATAATTATTCTGAAAATATTATTTTTTGTTTAAGAGGATAGTATTATCCTTTGCCGTATAAAAAAGCCCTCTCAGTCAATATGAGAGGGCTTAAGAAAATTTAGTTGTTTTTAGAGGCAATGATCACAAGTTTGCCTTTATCCAGTTCTTCTTCATAGTCTGCCGCTTCCTGTGTTGTCAGGCCTGCTGCCTCCATTTTAGAGCGCAATTCATCACCGCGTGAGCTGGTCATGTTCTTCATGCTGTCGAGGAAGCCTTGTTCTTTCATACCGACATCCTCCGTATCCAAGGCTTTAGTGATATCCTTTTGTCGCTTTTTATCGTGTGCGAAAATGAAAATATCATCATGTGTGAAGCCCTGAGACTCTAATTTTTCAATTTCTGCTTTTGCTTGCACTGCGTTTTCTACCGTCATTTTAATTGTCATGTTAAATCCCTCCAAATAATGTTTCTTACTAGTATGCATACCACACGCGACAAGTGATTAAACAACGAGCAATCCGTTATACTGATAAAAAGCTGGAAAGGGGATTGATCTTATGAAAATCACGACAGTTGGAATTTGGGGTGGTTATCCGAATCGAAATGAGGCGACTTCTGCTTTCCTGATTGAGGAAGATGGATTCCGTTGTCTCATTGACTGCGGCAGTGGAGTTTTGGCGGCTGTGCAGAACTATGTGCCATTGCGGGATATCAATGCCGTAATCATCAGTCATTATCATCCAGACCATATAGCGGATATCGGGGTTCTGCAACATGCTGCGATGGTCGGTATGCAGCTCAAAGAATGGGAAACACCGCTGCCAATTTATGCTCACGATAAAGACCAGTCTTCTTTTGAAGAGTTATCTTACAAAGGAGTCACTGAAGGGAGAGCGGTGCAAGTTCAGGAGACACTGCAGTTGGGCCCTTGGGAAGTGACGTTTTGTGAAACCGTGCATCCCGTTTACTGCCTTGCAATGAGGTTCTCTTCCAAAGGCCACTCAGTCGTGTTTACAGCGGACACCGGATGGACCGATAAACTGGTCGAATTCTCATCCGAGGCAGATCTGTTGGTGGCAGATTCAAATTTATATGAAAAATACATCGGCATTATTCAGGGGCATATGAGCGGAAGTCAGGCAGGGCAACTGGCAGAGAAAGCCGGTGTGAAAAAATTATGGCTGACGCACCTGCCTCAATACGGAGACAACGAAGAGATTCTTGAAGCGGCCAGGACAACGTTCGCAGGGACGGTGGAGTTTGCGCGTATTGGCCAACGATTGGAATTATAGGCAAAAACCTTGAGTTCAAACTAAATTGATTTTATTCTTATGAGGCACCTTCGATTGAAAGGAAGTTAACTATGGATAAAACAAGTAAATCTATTCCGGTTTCTGTGCTCGATTTGGTCCCTGTACTTGAAGGACAGACAAGCAAAGAGGCTTTAGAACATATGGTAAGCCTTGCACAACATGTGGAGAAAGCGGGATTCAAGCGCTTCTGGTTGTCAGAACACCATAATACACCGACACTCGCTAGCTCCGCGACATCCATCCTGATCTCAAAAGTACTGGACAATACGGATACGATTCAAGTGGGTTCGGGCGGCATTATGCTGCCGAACCATGCTCCGCTCGTTGTAGCAGAGCAGTTCGGCACTTTGGAGACGCTCTATCCAGGTCGTCTAAACCTGGGACTGGGCCGAGCGCCAGGGACTGATATGCAGACAGCCCATGCATTGAGGAGAACCAAACAGGAAACTGCTTTTGCATTTCCCCAGGATCTGACTGAACTGCAAAGTTACTTCAAGAAAGATGATGGGGTGAGTTCGATCAAGGCTTACCCAGGGGCAGGTTTGGAAATTCCGGTTTTTCTTTTGGGATCCAGCACATCGAGTGCCCATTTAGCTGCTAGCCGAGGTTTGCCGTATGTATTTGCCGCCCACTTTGCCCCACAGCAATTGGAACAGGCGATTGGGATTTACCGGAGCCAGTTCCAGCCATCGGAATATTTGGATGCACCTTACGTTATGGTTTGTGTTAACGTAATCGCTGCTGAAACAGCCGAAGAAGCGGAGCTGCTTTCCACATCTGGCGACTTGTTTTATCTGAATGTAGTCAGAGGGACGAAAAATCCTTTGCAGCCGCCAATCGAATCGATGGATGGAGTTTGGAACTTCCAGGAAGAAAACATGGTTCGAGGGATGTCACGTTTCACATTTAAAGGGGACAAGGAATCAGTCAAAATGCAGTTAGCTGAGTTTATCGATAAACTGGGAATCGATGAATTGATGGGAGTATCCTATATTTATGATCAGGAGAAACGGAAGCGCTCCTATGAAATCCTGAAACTGGCGATGGAAGAGCTTTAAAGCTGCGCATCACAAGTCTGATCCTGCCACGGAATGTTCACGTTAGAAGCCTTTCCATTAGATGCTTTCATGTATAATAAGGGAAACTTAAAACTAAAAGGCGGGAACAAACACGATGGACTTTTTATATTTTCCGGATGATAAATCTGAATACCTTCCTGGAATCATATCTGTGATTGCGATTGTCATTTTGTCGTTTTTAATCGTATGGCTTTTAATGAGAGCTTCTAAAAAAGAGGTTGAACATTTAGAGGAACAGGGATATAACGTGACTGCAGATAAAGAAAGCGAAGGCGAGAAAAACAAGAACAAGGAGTCCTGACATTGTCAGGGCTTTTTCTTTTTCCTGAAAACTCTTTTTTATTCTCTCGTGCATGAAAAACGCTGTATACTTGAAAACACATAATTAGAAGTGTATAGAATTGGAGCAATTAATGATGAAAAATTTATTTGGCGGAGTTCAATGGGCAGTCTTCCTGCTGGCATCTTCCATAGCCGCGCCGATTGCTTTGGCGAATGTATTCGGCATGGACTCTGGAGATACCGCGACATTTGTACAGCGGACAATATTCGTGCTCGGAATTGCTTGTTTAATACAAGCTTTCGCCGGGCATCGCCTGCCGATTAACGAAGGTCCGGCAGGGTTATGGTGGGGGATTTTCGTCGTTTATGCCGGCATGATCGGGGTCCTGTATTCGACAATGGAGGAGTCACTGCAGGCGTTGCAGAGCGGATTGATCTACAGTGGAATTTTATTCATCATCTTCGCCTATACAGGACTTCTCGGGAAGATGAAGAAATTATTCACCCCCACCATCACCTTCGTGTACTTACTGCTACTGGTGCTTCAGTTAAGCCAATCCATCATATCGGGCATTTTGGGACTTGAGGACGCGGAGAGCCAAGTGGATCTTGTCGTACTTGCCGGCGGGGTTGTGGTTGTCTTGCTGACTTTTTTATTCATGAACCATAAAACGGCATGGGTTAATCGCTATTCAGTTTTGCTGTCCATTTTGGCAGGTTGGCTGTTGTTTTTTGTGATCAATAGAACAGAGCCGGTTTCCATGAACGATGGGTCGTTGATCTCCCCCCCGGAAATGCTGGCATTCGGACCGGTCATTTGGGATGGAGGAATGTTTGTCACTTCCCTTTTCCTAACGATGCTGCTTATTGCAAACATGATGGCATCAATCAAAGTGATGGAAACCGTCATGAAAAACATGTTCGGCATAGAAGCTGAGGATCGCATGAAGCAGGCTACAACCGCATCGGGAATCAATCATATCTTGGCAGGCATGTTCTCCTCGATCGGTCCGGTGCCGATTTCAGGGGCAGCCGGCTTTGTTAGTGCTACACGAAATCCGTCAATCAAACCATTCATCATCGGTGGAATACTCGTTACGGTCATCAGCTTTTTCCCTGCCTTGATGGGCGTATTGGCTGCATTGCCGGCTCCTGTTGCATATGCAGTCATCTTCGCCATTTTTACCAAAATGGTAGAGATGGCATTCAATGAACTAGCGGAGGAAAAGGATCAGCAACAAGCCTTTAAAGTATCGGCGTTCGGTTTAATGATTGGGGTGGGGATCATGTTCGTTCCTCCCCAGAGTATGGCGGAACTGCCGGCTTTACTTTCCGCTACCTTATCAAATGGCCTCATTGTCGGAACGGTAGTGGCCGTTGTTATTGAACAATACTTGATTCGAAGAAAAACTCCATAAAAAAAGATTGGCGCGATTGCGCCAATCTTTTTTTAGTTTCCTTCGATTTCTTCTGTGAGTGAAACGAGTTCATCGATCAATTCGCCGATATAAGCGATCGTGTCACGCAACGGCTCTTCTGTTGTGATGTCGACTCCACCCATTTTGGCCAGTTCCACAGGAGACTTCGTTCCTCCAGCTTTCAAAACTTCCAGCCATTCGTCAACAGCTGTTTGCCCCTCGCTCAGAATGCGCTTGGAGACTTGAGTGGAAATCGTTAATCCAGCGCTGTACGTATAAGGATATAATCCCATGTAATAATGTGGCTGGCGCATCCAAGTCAATTCTGCTCCAGGAGTGATTTCGACTGCATCTCCCCAGAATTCCTCCAGCACGCCGCGTTTAATGGCATTCAGGATATTGGCATTGACACTTTCACCGGCATCGATGCGCTCGTATACTTTGCGCTGATAGGCTGCTTCCAATAGATGTGTCACGAAATTATGGTAATACGTTCTCGCGACGATGGAAGAAATGACCCAACGTTTGAACTTCGGATCTGTTGAATTTTTCAATAGATGATTTGCCACCAGCATTTCGTTCATCGTGGATGGAGCTTCGATGAAATACAGGGACGGACGGGCATTGAATACATTCTGTGCACGGTTGGCGTTATAGAAATGCCCGGCGTGTCCAAGTTCATGCGCCAGTACGAACACTTCATTCATGCGTCCTGTCCAGGAAATCAGGATGTACGGGTGATTCCCGTACGGGCTCGAACAGAATGCACCTGTCGATTTACCTTTGTTCTGGGCAAAGTCAATCCAGCGCTCAGAATAAGAGCGTTCAACCATTTCTAAATAATCTTCGCCCATGATTTCCAGGGATTCGTTAATGTATTTCTTCGATTCCTCAACCGTGATTTCCGGCTCATAGGAAGGATCAAGAGAAATCTTCAAATCCGCAAATGTCATCTTATCCAAGCCATGCGCTTTTTGAAGGAGTTTTGCGTATTTGCGCATATGCGGTGCAAGCTCTTCGGTGATCAAGTCAATCTGGCGGTTATAAAGTGAACGGTCCACTTCCTGGTTGAAAAGAAGGTAATCGAATACCGAATCGTATCCGCGCAAGTCAGCCGTCGTTTTTTCAGTCTGCAGCTGCATATCGTACGTTTTGGCGGTCGTATGCTGGTATTCCTTTATTTTTGCTGAAAATGCATCAAAAGCGGCGCGGCGAAGTTCCGCATCCGGTTCTGCTTCCCAGTCGCCTTCGAATGATACATAGCTAAGCGGGAACTTTTGTCCCTTTGCTTCAAAGTCGTCAAAAGAAATATCGACCATTTTGGTCGTGTTATAAAGTCCGTAAGGGGCACTGAAAGTGGAAGAGTAGGCAGCCAATGCCTTTTCAGTTTCAGGATGCAATTGATATTGTTTTTTCCGGATTAACTTTTCTAGGTAGACTTTGAATTCTTCGGATTCTTTCATGGCATTCTCTAAAGTGTTTTCCGGCAATGCCAGCAGTTCGCTTGTTAAAAAAGATAATTTGCTGTTCATTTTAGCTGATGCAGAACTGAATTTGCTGGATCTCATTTGTGCTTCATCGCTCGTTTGATCCGTGCTGAAAGCCAAGCTGGCATATGTACCTACAGGAACCATTTTTTCGAGGAGAGCAGAATAAGCTTCCAGCGATTTTATGATGGAATTCACATCTGTAACTTTGCCTTTGAACTCTTCCTGAAAGGAGGAAACTTCTTTTTCCAAGTCAGCCAACGACTGATTGTATTCGTCTTCAGAAGTAAATAATGTAGATAAATCCCATTTGTCTTCTGTTGCTATTTCTGAACGAAGCGGTAAACTTTGTACCATTCTATCTCTCCTTTAATATTACGGTTGTCGAACTAATTACTAGTATATAGGTCAGTCGGATAAATGTAAAAATAAATAACGAAAAAGTTAAAAAACTTTAAAAAAATTTTAAAAAGTGGTTTAAATGTCGTTTGGAGCGGGTACATATCTGTACAAGGTGAATCACCGTTGGAAGAAACGAATCGAGGCAGTAAAATCGCCTTCCAACGAGAAAATGCACAGCCTTGGCGGAAAATTTGCTTTACTGACGATTATCACTCTTGTCAGGGACCAAAATTAAATATGGTTTCTATCCAGAAAGTGTTTCAAACAGTAAGCTAGTAAGTTTTTTGTTGGAAGTGCACCTGAAAGCCTGACTATTGAAACAAACCAATTCGCTGAGAAGCACATGCGAAACAATCGCCGTAGTATTGGCAACTGATAGTCAGCGCAACTAATCTGCATTGACGAGAGTTTCATATTCGTCAGAACGTAACAATTTGTAGCAAGAATCTCAATAAGAATTTTCCGCGTGCGACCCTTCGAAAGAAGGGGTTGGAAAAGGAAAAGCATGATCCGATGAAAAGGATCATGCTTTTTCTATTGCTTCCTGAATGTTTGACCTATTTCAAAAATGATAAAATAGTGAATATTCAGGTAAATTTACTGAGATGATGAAAAAGAGAAACTCAGTATGTTAAAATCAAAAGAAGTCTTAAAACAGAAAGAAGGGGAACAGATGAATGCAGAAGAGACAAATGCGATTCAAGATGATTATGCTGATGATTTTGCCTGGTGTTACGGATGTGGCCGTTTGAATAAAGATGGACATCAGTTCAAAACTACTTGGCACGGAGAAAGAACCGTCACTTTGTTTAAACCCTCGGAAAAGCATAAAGCCATCCCTGGGTTTGTATATGGAGGATTGATTGCTTCTTTGGTTGATTGCCATGGTACCGGATCCGCCTCACTTGCATTACACCGCAAAAATGGACATGAACCTGGAAGCGGGGAAGAACCTCCACGGTTTGTCACGGCTTCACTTCATGTAGATTTTTTAAAACCTACACCCCAAGGGAAAGTCTTAAAAGCGGTCGGCGTGGTTGAAGAAATCCACCCCAAAAAATTTAAGATCACCGTCGATGTGTTTGCGGAAGAAACAAAGTGTGCCACAGGTGTAGTAACAGCTGTTGTTATGCCGGCGTCATTTGCAAAATAAAGAGGTCATTCATAGTGAAATAGTGCACACTCTCCATTTTTCATGCTCATCAAGTTCGAAAGCGCCTCCAATTCAGGCGTTTTTTTTTTGACCTTAAAGTCTAGTTTACTGGTAAGAATAGAAGGTTATCTATTATAATTAGTTCAAACTTCAACAAGTGAGTTGAATTCTGCGGATTTTTCAAAAGGAGGAAATGGAATGGATGAAAAAATATTTGTAATACATGAAAATGAAGAATGGACCACGCATTTGTTCAAACGTCTGGAAGAATTGGATTTGCCATATGAAGACTGGTTCATCAATGAAGGAATTGTGGATTTGAACGAAATGCCGCCGAATGGGGTATTTTATAGCCGGATGAGTGCTTCATCACATACTAGGGGACACCGATTCGCGCCGGAGATGACGGAATCCCTGCTGGCGTGGCTGGAGCATCATGGGCGCCAGGTGTTTAACGGCAGCCGTGCACTTCAGTTAGAGGTCAGTAAAGTGAAGCAATACATGGCCCTTAACGCAGCAGGAATCCGCACACCGAAAACCATTGCGGCAAACGGCAAAGACGAGATTCTAAAAGCGGCTGAAAAACTGGATGCGACTTCTTTTATTACAAAGCATAATCGGGCCGGAAAAGGATTGGGTGTCCGTTTGTTCCATTCCATCCAGGGGCTGGAAGAGTATGTGAATGGAACCGATTTCGATCCTTCGATTGACGGGATTACGTTGATCCAGGAATATATTCAGGCACCTGAGCCTTTCATCACCCGTTGTGAGTTTGTCGGCGGGAAGTTTGTCTACGCAGTGCAAGTCGATACTTCAGAAGGATTTGAACTTTGTCCGGCGGATGCTTGCCGGATCGACGATCTATTCTGCCCGGTTGGTGAAGAAGTGGAAGCAAAACCAAAGTTCCAGGTGGTCGAAGGATTCAACAATCCAATTATTGAAAAATACCAAACGTTTTTGCGGGATAACAGCATCGATGTTGCCGGTATTGAATTTATCCGCAACGCGGCAGGGGA
>DATHVY010000275.1:0-3382 GCA_035461045.1 Planococcus sp. (in: firmicutes) | reverse complement strand
ACACTATGGCCTTCCCATCCTTTGGACAGTGGTTTCCATAGCTCGTCAGCACTTACAGTTGCGGGTACAGCTCCGGTTTTAACGGATTCCCTATTAATCCTTTTCAGGCACCTTCGTTATTTTGATCACTATATATTGTGTACACATAAATAAAAAACACTAAATGTTGTACTTTTAAACTATAATCGACTTGCGAATAATTTTCAAGTGCTATTTTCAACTCCCATTTATTTCATTTTTTCTGAAAATAAAATCCCCTTTCTTTGTCAGGGGAATAAGCTATACTATTTTTAGCTATTACTTTTTAACTAGTGAAATGAGGGGTTTGATGAGAAAAACACTTTTCTCTTTATTGTTGCTTGGACTATTAGTGGGGTTGCCTTTTCTGTTATGGAACCTTCATCCGAAAGAACCGTTGGAAGTGGCCATCATCAACAAAACAGTGCCAACTGAAAGTTATCGTGAACACCAAGGGCTGACTTGGCTCTTGAATCATAATCATTATACGAAAAGAGAAGGCCAAAACTATTCGGAGAGTCTCGATTATTTTGGCTTCGTGGTAAACGAAGGGGACGAAACTTACGAAAACCGTCCTATCCCCGAATCCTTAGGAACTACCGACTTGATTTACATCGCCGATACGTACGGCGTATATAAGGAAGACTTGCCTTGGGTCGAATCTGCGGATTATGAAGATGCACCTCCTTCCCTGCTGTACGGCGGTCTGTCGATGACCGAATGGCAAACAGTGAAGGATCAGGTGATGGCCAATGGAACAGACTTGGTTATGGAGTTTAATACATTTGCTTCGCCGACTGCTCCGGATGTACGGAAAGACGTAACAGACTTCCTTGGATTGGATTGGACCGGCTGGAGTGGCAGGCATTTTGAAGAACTGGATATCCAAGGCGATGAAATACCGCCTTGGATCATTTCCAGATACGAAGCCCAAAACGGAGAATGGGATTTTCTAGGCAGCGGATTTGTCTTGGTCAATGATTTTGAAGAAAACATTGTCGTCTTGTCCGAAGAAGCGGGAGATATCGGCTCACACGGACTTCGCCTCGCCTTCACTGAAGCAGGACAAGAGCAATTCTCCTTGGAAGGGAGCGGTCCTTTCGGTTATTGGTTTGATATCAATCTAGCAGCAGATGAGCATACATTGGCAAACTATCAATGGGAGCTCGGAGAAACAGGATCACAGAAACTAAAAGAATTTGGAATACCGGAATTGTTTCCCGCTGTGGTTCATCAACAGAAAAGCCGAGCGGACGTCTATTATTTCGCCGGCGATTTTGTAGATATTGAAGGAACTCCGAACTTCTATCGCTATTCGGGACTTTCCAAATTACGCGCATTCACTTCGATCGATGCCTTTTCTCCTGAAACCGGCTTTTACTGGAAAACGTATGTACCGATGATGGAAACGATTTTGGCGAATGCCAGCCAAAAAGATACAATCAGCCCAACGGCTCGCTCCGAATCAGCCCAAAGCAACGGAGTTTCCTACCCCGCCCGTGTAAATGAACACGATTTCGAAGTGTTTCAGAACGGCCAGTGGGAGGCTATTACGACAAAAGGCGTCAATATCGGCATGGCTAAGCCCGGGACTTTTCCCGGTGAAGCTGGCATCAGTTTTGAAGAGTACGAGCGGTGGTTCCAGGCGATCGGCGAAATGAATGCCAACGCAATTCGGATTTATACCTTGCATCCCCCGGCTTTCTATCAAGCTTTCGCACAATATAATGAAAGCGCTGAAGAACCTCTTTACCTTTACCATGGCGTCTGGATTGATGAAGAGCCTTTAGTGGAGACATTGGATGCATTCACACCAGAAATTGTCGATAGCTTTCAGACAGAAATTAAAAAAATCGTCGATGTGGTTCATGGCAACGCAGTGGTTGCGCAAGAACCGGGACATTCTTACGGCACTTACACAACCGACATTTCACCTTACGTGATCGGTTGGATGCTTGGAATCGAGTGGTACCCGGAGATGGTGGCTCAAATGGATTTGGACTATGCAGATCTTGGCGAGTTTACCGGCGAGCATATCTACACAGAGAACGCTAATCCGATGGAGCACTGGATGGCCCAGCAACTCGAATTGCTCGCCAACTATGAACTTGAAACCTATCAAAGCATGCGGCCGTTAAGCTTCACCAACTGGGTGACGACAGACAATATCGACCAGCCGTCTGAGCCCAGCGAATCCGAAGACATGGCCACTGTGGACCCGAACCATATTAAGACAAAAGGAGAACTAAACACGGTCGGTATGTTTGCTTCTTACCATGTCTATCCTTACTATCCTGAGTTCTTGAATCTCGAAGAAAAGTACACGGAATTTACCGATCACCGCGGGGAACAGAACAATTATGCGGGCTATTTGAAAAATTTAAATGAAACGCACGATATGCCCATTCTCATCGCAGAATTCGGAATCCCCGCTTCACGCGGCCTGACCCACAAAAATCCATTTGGCTGGAATCAAGGGTTTATTGCAGAAGATGAACAAGGAAGAATTATTTCCAGGCTGTTTGAAGATATCCTCCAGGAAGAAATGATGGGTGGATTGGTCTTTACGTGGCAGGATGAATGGTTTAAGCGAACGTGGAACACGATGGATTATGACAATCCGGACCAGCGGCCATTCTGGTCCAATGCCCAGACAAATGAACAGCAATTCGGTCTTCTGAGCTTCGATCGCCATAAAGTGAAAGTGAACGGCATCGATGATTGGGAAGAAGGCCAACTCCTATATGAGAAGAAAGATGGGTCTTTGAAAAACGTTTCAATGGATCACGATGAGCGTTACGTGTACGTGAAAGCTGAATTTGATCCAGACCATTCCATCGATTGGACCAAACAGGATTTCAATTTGTATGTCAGTGCGCGGGATACCAAAGGCGTTCAAGTGGAATCTTCTCCGGGCGTGAAATTCCCTGCGGATTTCCACCTGAAAATTGAAGACACCGAAAATGCGAATTTATTGATCGCTGGCGATTACGACACTTTCTACTATGATTATTATGAAAAGTTGAATATGATTCCCACTGAAGGAGAGGATATTCACTTGAATTTTCATCCGATCCGTCTGGCATTGAACAAAGAGTTTGTGCGACCGGATACTAGGGAGGTCTCTCCTTTCGAAGCCTATGAAACAGGACTGTTCCAATTCGGCATGGCCGATCCCGATCACATCGACTATCATTCGCTCAATGATTATTTTTATTTGGCAGAAACCGGAGTCCTGGAAATCCGCATTCCGTGGATGCTGTTGAACGCAAAAGATCCCAGCAGACTGGAATTTACAGGTGATATTTGGGCAGGCGGATTGGAAGCATCGATTGATGTGGAAGGCTTGGAAATCGCCATCAAC
>DATHVY010000274.1:0-3737 GCA_035461045.1 Planococcus sp. (in: firmicutes) | reverse complement strand
AGAAAAAGGGTGGAATAAAAACTTTGCAGAACTGGAAGAAAAGCGTCTGAAGCTTGCGAATCTTGCACAACAAAGGCCAGTAATCGAAGAAATGGAAGTGGCTCTGAAAAGAGCGGAACGCGCCGGTTTTATTCAACCGATTGAAAACCTGTACACAGAATACCAGAGAGCTGAACAGGAAAAATTGGTATTACTGAAAAGAGCTCAAGAAACGGAAGAAGAAGCCCGAAATTCGCTTGCGGAAGCAGAATCGAACTTTGTAAAAGAAGCCGAACGGAAAAGTGAACGGGAACAAGTCAGCACAGAACTTATGGAACTGAACCATTTATTGCCGCAAGTGAAAGAGTTGGATGCTAAAAGAACGGAACTGGATCGCCTGCGCACAGCAGCGCTGCATTCGCAAAAGGATTTGGCGGAAATTGAAAGTGAGTGGCAGCGGGCGGTCAAGGATCAGCAACTGGCAGCAGCGGAGATGGAAGAGCTGGATCAAAAGCTTGAAGACTTTGATGCGAAATCCGGGCAATTAGTGGAGTTGAAAGAACGGAGCCGCAGCCTGAGCCAGTTGATCACTTTGGAGCAGGAAAACTTGAAAGAGGCATTGGCAAGCGAAGGAAAAGAAGCAGCCTACCAAAAGGAAGCTGAAGTTTATCACCAACTGGAATCGCAATGGCTAGCAGGCCAGGCAAGTGTCTTGGCGGCTTCGCTGCACGAAGGCGAGGCCTGTCCAGTATGCGGCAGCACTGAGCATCCCGATAAACACGGTGCTTCCGACTCTGACAGAGTATCGAAAGAAGCATTGGATGAAGCGAAGAAGCAATTGGTTCAAGTGGAGCGGAAGTATCGCGAAGCAGCGGCAACTGCAATTGCGCTGGAATCACAGATTTCCGCTAAAAAGAAAGAAGTCGCCAGTCTTGGTTTGGATTTCGAGCAGCCAAATGAAGAACTTGCAAAGTTGAAAGAGTCTTTGAAACAAGTGGAAGCTGAAGTCAAGTCTTTACAGAACGATAAACAGGCAAAACGTTCGAAGAAAGAGCAGTCCAATGGGCTATTGAAACAAGTCCAAAACTTGGCTGCTGACTTGTCCGCAATGACATCTGAAAACCATAAACGGAATAATGCGCTTGAAACAGCCCAGGCAATATTTGATCAGCAAATTCTATCGATTTCTGAAGAAATGCGTGATCTTAAAAACCTTGAAACCCACATCAGCCAAGTGATTAAAACCAAAGAGAGTTTGGAGAGAAGATGGCAAGCGGTTCAGGACGCGAGACACGCTGCTAAAGAGCGGCTGGCATCTGCCACTGTCTCAGTTCGGCATGAAATGGATGCCTCTGCGGAAACTAAGGTGAAGAGAGAAGGAGCGGAGCAGCAGTTTACGAACGCTTTGAAAAAATCTTCTTTTATCTCTAAGGAGGCGTACCTTCAATCGATTCTATCGGACAGCAAACAAGCTGAGTTTAAGGAAGAAATCAACAATTTCCGCCAGCAACATCATACTTTCACCGAACGAATATCGGAGTTGGAGCAATTGCTCAAAGACCGTCAGCAAGCGGACCTGACGACACTGGAAGGCGAATTGAAAGAATTAAGGCAGAACTATGAAGCAGCGCTGACAAGCCTGAATCTGTCGAATGAATTGCAACGGAAAGCCGATGACTTGCTCCGCAAAATCATTGATGCGCATGAGCAAATGGAGCGGGCGGAATCGGAAATGAACAGGTTGGCAGACCTTCATGATGTGATTCGGGGGCAAAACGGTCTGAAATTGTCGTTTGAACGGTATTTACAGATCGAATACTTGGAGCAGATCATTCATTCGGCAAACGAACGGCTTAAAAATCTGTCAAATGGCCAATTCCACTTAATGCGCAGTGACAGGCAGGAAGCAAGAGGCAAACAAAGCGGGCTGGGCTTGGATGTGTATGATGCATATACGGGTCAAACGCGCGATGTAAAGACCTTGTCCGGTGGAGAAAAGTTCAATGCCTCTCTTTGTCTCGCGCTTGGTATGGCAGATGTGATCCAAAGTTTTCAGGGAAATGTATCGATTGATACCATGTTCATCGATGAAGGGTTCGGATCGCTGGATGAAGAGTCTTTAAACAAATCCATCGAAACGTTGATCGACTTGCAAAAATCAGGACGCATGATCGGGATTATCTCGCATGTGCATGAATTGAAAGCGGCGATACCGGCTATTTTGGAAGTGAAAAAATCCAAGGAAGGCCACAGCAAGACGTATTTCTCGATCAAGTGATTGCGTCTTGGCGTTTAAAATTCACTCAAAAGGTGAATGATATCATTACAGGGAGTTAAAATCGAAAAGAGCTTGACTAAAGGGGTCCTATTTTATGAAGAATGTAAGTTTTGGAGGACGAATGATCTATTTCGGTTTGATTACACTGGTCAGCGCCGCCTTTTTTGCTATGCAACTCTACGCGTTTAACACAGATGGTGGTGGCATCGGCTCCATAGTCCTGCTGATTCTTTGGGGAATACTGATCGCATTTGGTGTATCAGGTATCATTTTGAGCTTTAAAAACCGGGACCGTCACGGAAAGTGACGGTCTTTTATTGCCAGAAAAAACGGAATAGAGCGGATAATTTCTGTTCTATGAAATAAGGCTGACAATTATGCTATGGTTAAAAAACAATGAAATTCAGGAGTGAAATTAAAATGACAAAGCAGCTAAATCCCCAGCAAATAATTCAGTTGATCGATAAAGACGCAGATATCATCATCCCGATCGCCAATGGGGAGCCTGTCCGCCTTCTTGATATTCTTGAAGACCATGCCAATGAATTGAGCGGTGTTAAAATCCATCAAATGCTGGCCCTTCGGTCACGTTCTTACATCCAAGGCGAACTGGAGCAATTAAAGCATGTTTCTTACTTTTTAAGCGGTGCCACCAGAGAGATTTATCAACAGGCGAAAATGGAACTTGTGCCGAACAATTTCCATGAAATGCCGCGTATTCTGAGCAAAACGACGAAAATGTCGATGATCATGACAGTGGCCTCGTCGATGGATGAGCATGGTTATTTCACGTTTGGCACTCAGGCGGATTACATAGCCGAGTTTGTCGGTAAAGTGCCGTTCATCCTTGAAGTGAATGACCAAATGCCACGCACTTATGGCCAAAACCAGATTCATATCAGCCAAATTTCCGGGTTCGTGGAACACAATGCGCCTTTGGCTGAGGAAAAATCGCCCGCCATCACAGATATTGACCGGTTGATCGCCTCTACCGTCATCGCGGATATTCAGGACGGCGATACGCTTCAAATCGGTATCGGTTCTGTGCCGAATGCCGTAATGGGCATGCTGAGAGACCACCGGCATCTCGGCATCCATACTGAAATGATGCCAGATGCCATTGTCGACTTGGTTGAAGCCGGAGCAGTGGATGGGACAAGGAAATTCACCAATCCTGGGAAAATTGTCGCGACGTTTGCCTTCGGATCGACAAAGCTGTATGACTTTATCAACAACAATCCGGTTGTTGAGTTCTTGCCGGTCAGCGTCGTCAATGACCCGCGCGAGATTGCCAAAGAAAAAAATATGGTATCGATCAATGCCACGACGGAAGTGGATTTGTTCGGCCAATGTGCATCAGAAACGGTGGGCGGCAAGTATTATTCCTCCAGCGGGGGACAAGTGGACTTTGCGCGAGGGGTCCGTTTTGCGGAAAATGGCAAGGGCTATATATGCATGCAGTCCACAGCAAAACAGGGAA
>DATHVY010000273.1:0-18740 GCA_035461045.1 Planococcus sp. (in: firmicutes) | reverse complement strand
GTCAAGGATGTGTGCGGGTGGTCGTGAGGGGCTCGATTTTGGTGGACGATCATAAAATTTGCTGAGCGATCATAAAAGTTTTTGAACGATCATAAGTCATGAAATTCTCACATATTCGATCTTCAACCAGACAGATACGCCCTTTTCAAGGCCCCTTCAAAAGCCATTCGCATGCGAATGGCTTCCTTCAACCAAATAAGGAACTTTTCGCGCGCGAAAAGTTTCCTTTTGGAAGTACTTGGAGTCGTCCGGGATTGAAGCGACACTTCTGATCATGAATATATTCTTCATTCGAGCGTAAGTTTCTTGAATCTGCGGATTTTCTTCTGAGTGTGATCAAAGAACCAAGAAAACGGATTATAGATTGCATTTGAGTGCTCATAGACGCCCCATAATAGAATCTTAAAACTAAAAACGGTAATATAGGGAAAACAGATCAATTGAAAGAGGTGCTGACAATGGAATTGTATAAATGGGTAGGCCATCGCGACCAAGCGGTGACGATAATGGCGAGCCTTGCGAATGCGCGATTGATTTACTTGGTAAATGATGAAGAAGCGGTGCTTCTGTATGAAACAGAAGGCGGGCCAGGTTTGCAGGGAGCGGAAGCCTACGAAGTGCTGAATGCTGTAGGCGACATTAATGATGGCTTCTTTGCGGTATTCAATAACATTCCGGTGACGGCTGAAGGGAAAGAGGCTTTCGAGGCCCGTTTCCAGAACCGTGCCGGCATGGTCGAAAAAGAGCCCGGCTTTGCGGCAATCCGTGTGCTGCGTCCGGTGAATTCAGATACATATGTAATTTTAACTTTATGGAAAGACGAGCAATCGTTTAAAGACTGGCAGCAATCGCAAGCATACGGCCACGCGCACGCAAAGCGCGGAACTTCAGAAGGCATCGACAAGCGTCCGAATATTTTCCCGCGCCCATCGTTTGTAACCACGTATTCGAGATGACCCAAAAAGGTTTCTATCCAATCCTTCATTGAAAACAACCGGCTCATCAAGCTATAATGGAAAGGTTATCAAGTAAGAGGAGGCGGAAACGAATGAAAAAATCAGTGGCAATAAAACTGACCACGATCATCCGCCAGCCGGACATGGACGAGCAGGTATTGGAACTGCAATCCCACGGCACAATGACCGAGAAAAACGATCGACGCTATTTACAGTACGACGAACAACAGGATGAACTCAGAATCCGGACAACTGTGAAAATCAGCGAAGAAGAAGTTGTGATCATGAGAAGCGGCGATTTGCAGATGAGGTTGCCGTTCCTATTGCATAAAGAACAAACCGGCAATATGACGAATGCGCAAGGGTCGTTTATGCTGACGACTACGGCGCATGAGCTGGAAGTCAGCGATTCCCATTTCAAAGTCCGATACGACTTGGTGATGGGTGCCGACCTTGTAGGTGAGTACGAAATGGAATTACAGTTTATGGAGGCGAAGAGATGAACGCAGTAGAACAAGTGCAGCAATCGATCAAGCTGGCAATCAGCGAAGCAGTAAAAAAAGCGGAGTTGACATCGGAAACAATGGATGTCCATCTGGAATCACCGAAAGACAAAGTAAACGGAGATTACGCGACCAACATCGCGATGCAATTGACGCGTCTTGCGAAAAAACCGCCCCGCGCCATAGCGGAAGCGATTGTCGAAAATCTGGACAAAGAATCGGCGAACATTGAAAAAGTGGAGATTGCCGGTCCTGGATTCATCAATATCACGATCAAAAAAGATTATTTGCTGGAAGTTGTGAAAACTGTGCTGGAGCAAGGGACGGAATATGGCCGTTCAAATTCAGGCGGCGGCGAAAAGATCCAAGTCGAATTCGTCTCGGCCAATCCAACAGGTGACCTGCATTTAGGGCACGCGCGCGGATCTTCCGTCGGCGACTCGCTTTGCAACGTGCTGGACCTCGCAGGATACGAAGTGTCCCGTGAATACTACATCAACGATGCCGGCAACCAGATCAATAATTTGGCGTTGTCGATCGAAGCGCGATATTTCGAAGCCCTCGGCAAAGGTGAGAGTATGCCGGAAGACGGTTACCGCGGGCAGGATATCATTGATATTGCCAATGACCTGGTAAAAGAGCATGGCGACAAGTTTGTCGATATGCCGGCAGAAGAACGCTTTGCTGCATTCCGTAAGCACGGTCTGCAAGTCGAACTCGCAAAATTGCAGCAGGATCTGGCAGATTTCCGCGTCGAGTTTGATGTTTGGTATTCGGAATCATCCCTTTATGAAAACGGCAAAATCGATCGCGCGTTGCAGAAACTGCGCGACAACGGCCATATATATGAAGAAGATGGTGCGACATGGTTCCGTTCGACAACTTTCGGCGATGATAAAGACCGTGTGCTGATCAAGAATGACGGTACGTATACGTATTTGATGCCGGATGTTGCCTATCATGATGATAAGATCCAACGTGGCTTCGGCAAACTGATCAATATTTGGGGAGCGGACCATCACGGCTATATTCCGCGCATGAAAGCTGCGATTGAAGCACTTGGCTATGACCGCGAAACGCTGGAAGTCAGCATCATCCAGATGGTGCAATTGTTCAAAGACGGCGAAAAGATGAAGATGAGCAAACGGACAGGCAAAGCGGTCACGATGCGTGAGTTGGTCGAACTTGTTGGCCTGGATGCCGTACGTTATTTCTTCGCAATGCGCTCGGGCGATTCGCATATGGACTTCGACCTCGACCTGGCAGTTTCCCAGTCGAACGAAAATCCGGTTTATTATTCTCAGTATGCGCACGCTCGCATCTGTTCGATCCTGCGCCAGGCCGAAGAACAAGGGTTCACGGCATCGACGGAACATCTCGATTTGTTGACACATGAAAAGGAAATTGATGTATTGAAGAAAATCGGTGATTTCCCGCAAGTGATTGCGGACGCCGCGAAGCAGCGCGCGCCTCACCGGGTCACCACATACATTCAAGATCTGGCTGCCCAGTTCCACAGTTTCTATAATGCCAATAAAGTATTGGATGCCTCTAACGAAGATTTGACACGGGCACGGCTAGCGTTGATCACTGCAGTGAAAGCGACACTTGCAAATGCGCTGAAAACTGTCGGAGTCAACGCTCCGGAAAAAATGTAGGCGACAACGCAGCATTTTGTTGTATAATGTAAGTGGAACTATAATCTTATAAAAATCATAAAGGTGCTTATGTCTAAGAACATGAGTTAAAAGGGAAGCCGGTTCGATTCCGGCGCGGTCCCGCCACTGTAAGTGAGAGCAATCTGCAAAATGCCACTGAAGCAAAGCTTTGGGAAGGTGCGGAAAGCGATGATCACAAGCCAGGAGACCTGCCTTTATGACAACCCCACAAGCTTGCGAGGACAGGCGGGATGCGCATTTTTTCAATGTCGACATTCCGGTCCTCCGCAGCTTTGCGGGGGACCTTTTAATTTGAAACGGAGGATTTCATTCATGAACAAGTTTTGGAAATTTAGTTTGAGCACCCTATTCGCGGCCGGTCTACTAGTTGGATGCGGCGAAGAGACAGCACCATCAGAACCGGCATCTCCACCGCCGACGGAAGATCCAGTGGAAGCGGAAGAAGCGGAATTCCCGATTACTTTGGTGGATGCTGTTGGAGAAGAAGTGATTCTTGAGGAAGAACCGGAAGCCATCATTTCCATGATTCCTTCAAATACGGAAATTGCATATGAACTTGGCTTGGGCGACAAGATGGTCGGCTTGTCGGATTACGACAACTACCCTGCGGAAACGGAAGGCGTGGATCGTATTGGCGGCCAGGAGTTTAACGTGGAACAAATCATCAGCCTTCAGCCGGATATTGTCCTGGCGCACGAATCTGGGATTGGCGCAGGTGAGGAAGGCTTACAGCAATTGCGCGATGCCGATATCAAAGTTTTTGTCGTGCAGAATGCCATCAGTTTTGATGAAGTATACGAAACGATTGCCATAATCGGGCAGGCGACAGGTGCCGTGGAAGAAGCTCAATCACTGATTGCGGATATGCAGGAGCAAGTCGCTGATATCGAAGAGCGAGCTGCGGCTGTTGAAGAACAAAAGACGGTGTTTATCGAAGTGGGAAGCACGCCTGAAATTTACACGACCGGAAGCGGGACGTTCATGGATGAAATGCTGTCCATCATCAACGCAGAAAATATGGCAGGAGATCAGGAAGGCTGGGTCAGCATGGATCCTGAAGCCATTGTAGATGGCAACCCGGATGTCATCATCACCACAGACGGCACATACAACCCGGATGCTGTAGAGCAAATCAAAACCCGCAGCGGTTTCGCCGATGTTACTGCAGTCCAGGAAGAGGCAGTGTATGCAGTTGATTCAGACCCGGTCACACGTTCAGGTCCGCGTTTAACTGAAGGGCTTATGGAACTGGCGCAAGCGGTTTACCCGGAGGTTTTCAGTGAGTAAAAATATGCTGGCATACATCGTCTCTCTTTTGATATTGGGAGGGGCTGTGCTGCTTGGTGTAACGGTTGGAACGGTTTCGGTGCCAATCCAGGTTTTATGGAATCCGGAGCTGGATCCATCCGCGGCTAATATTCTGTGGAATATCCGCATGCCGCGCGTTGTGCTGGCGGGTCTCGTTGGGGCGGCGCTGGCAATTGCGGGAGCGGCCTTCCAGGGGTTATTAAAAAACCCGTTAGCCGATCCTTACACATTGGGAGTGTCTTCCGGTGCCTCAGTGGGCGCTGTGATGACGCTCTTTTTCGGTATTTCAGTCCCGTTTTTAGGAATGTTCACATTGCCGGTCATGAGTATGTTGTTCGCAATCGTAACGATGTTTCTGGTCATCGGTTTTGCCAAACTGGTGGACCGTTCGATGAAAATGGAAACCGTCATCCTGACCGGCATCATATTCAGTTCGTTTCTTGGCTCCATCATTTCGTTGATGATTGCCTTGACCGGAGAAGAACTCCGTCAAATCATCGGCTGGCTGCTCGGCAGTGTGTCGATGCGCGGCTGGCCATATGTTCAAATGGCGCTGCCATTCATCGTTATCGGTTCTTTTGTTTTATGGCTGTGCCGGCGTGAACTCAACGCGATGCTGTTTGGCGAGGAACGGGCCAAGCATCTGGGAGTCAACGTGAAGCGCCAGAAAATGATGATCCTGGTAGCGGGTTCGATGTTGACTGGTGCTGCTGTTGCCGTTTCCGGAACCATCGGATTTGTCGGACTTGTTGTTCCGCATATGACGCGGCTCCTATGGGGGTCGGACCATCGCCATGTTCTGCCATTGTCGTTCATAAACGGAGCGGCGCTGCTCATCGTCTGTGATTTAATCTCACGCACCATCATCTCGCCGACCGAATTGCCGATCGGTGTAATCACAGCCTTCATCGGTGCGCCGGTGTTCGCCTTTATCTTTTTCCGCCAACGGAATGGAGGGAAGTAAAATGCTTAAAGTAACAGAATTATCCGGGGGATATGAAGGAAAGAGGATTATCGATAAAGTCTCTTTTTCTGTCAATAAAGGCTCCATGCTTGGAATTTTAGGTCCGAATGGCAGCGGGAAATCCACGCTGTTAAAGCTCATCAGTGGGGTTTTGCCAATCGAAAACGGGTTGGTGGAAATCGATGGGAAAATGCTGCAATCTTACGAGCCGAAAGAACTGGCTAGAAAAATGGCGGTCCTGCCTCAGCTGCATGCCCATGCCTTTACCCATACGGTCCGTGAAACGGTCGCTCTTGGCCGGTATCCTCACCAAACAGGATGGTTTGCCTCCTGGTCAAAAGAAGACGAAAAAACGGTTGTAGAAGCGATGGAATTAATGAAAGTCACCCAATATGAATCCACTCAGATTGATCGGATGTCGGGAGGAGAGCAGCAGAGGGTTTATGTGGCCCAGGCGCTCGCCCAAAATGCTTCCATCCTGTTGTTGGATGAGCCGACAAATCATCTTGATATCAATCATCAAAAAGAATTGCTCGATACCATCAAGTTACAAGCGATCGAAAAAGGGTTGACCGTTGTTTCCATATTCCATGATATCAATCTGGCTTCTATGTACTGTGATCAATTGCTGCTGCTCGATGAGGGAGAAATTGTCCGAATGGGAGAACCGCATGAAGTGGTTCGAGAGCTCGATATTGAATCCGTTTATAAAACCAGAGTCAGCAACCATCCACATCCCGAGTTGCCAAAACCTCAAGTCACACTCCTTCCGAATGTCAGACGAGAAACACCGGAAGCCATGATTCGAGCAGAAGATTTTCGGATCTCTGGAGAGAGGGTCGTATACGAAAGCCCGATTCCCTTGAAAACGGTTTCTTCTGCAGTTATCAACGCAGGCTCGGGCTGGTACAGGACATTCATCAATCGCTGTGTGCCGAATGATTATGCAATTGATGACAGCGCTCAGGAAATGGCTGGCTTTATCGAAAAAATAGGCTTTAAGTGTACCGAAACCGTCGGGATGATGACGGCGGTCAATACGGAAGATGCTGTCATCAAAGAATACAGCGGTGAATTTGGCTCGGTGGTGATTGCAGTGACAGCGGGAGTCGGCAATGCGGTCGATGTTTCCAAGGCGTTCAGCCGAACCTTAAGTGTCGGCACTATCAATACATGGATTATGGTCAATGGCAATTTATCAGAAGAAGCATTTATCCAAGCGATGATCACTGCCACCGAAGCAAAAGCGAAGGCGCTTCATCATGAAGGAATTACTGATCCGCTGACTGGAACGATTGCGACCGGAACTTCCACGGACAGCTGCCTGGTCGCGGCCACCCAACAAGGCGAGTTTCTGCCTTATGCTGGTCCAATCACTGAACTGGGCATGTGCATCGGGGCCGGAGTCTTTGAGTGCACGATTGAGGCGATCTCACTTTACCGTGAGGCAAAAAAAGAGTGGTAGCTCATTTGGCAGCAATTGCCCTCGGGTTTTCGTTGGATCGGCTGATGGGTGATCCACCGGATTGGCCTCACCCGGTTCGTTGGATCGGTTCGCTGATCCACTCGTTGACCGGAAAATTGAACAGGGAGCGCTACGCATTCCGTAATGGATTTGTCATGCTCGGAATTGTGCTGTCGATTGTTGTTCTTGTGTCATTCAGTTTGGTGTATTTAGCGTTTGCGATCCACTGGTCAATTGGAATCGTTGTGGAAGCGCTGTTGATTGCTGCCGGGCTTTCACGAAAAAGCTTAAAACAGGCAGCTGAAGATGTGTACCAACCATTGATCCAAAAAGATCTTCCGCTTGCCCGCGAAAAGTTAGCGTGGATTGTAGGCCGGGATACGGAACATCTGGATGAGTCGGAAATTACACGCGGGGTGGTGGAAACCGTTTCGGAAAACACAAGCGACGGAGTGACCGCTCCGCTATTTTGGGCGTTTCTTTTCGGAGCTCCGGGATTGTGGTTTTACAAAGCCGTCAATACGTGTGATTCGATGGTCGGCTATAAAAGGGAAGAATTTAGCCGTTTCGGCTATGCTTCCGCAAAGCTGGATGATGTGTTGAATTTCGTGCCGAGCCGCATCACAGGTTTTTTGATTTTGGTGACAACGAAAAACGAACGTTCCCTGACATTCGGTCAGCGTTTCAAGCAATGGCTAAGGGACGCAAAGAAGCACCCGAGCCCGAACAGCGGTTATCTTGAAGCAGCCACCGCCATTCAAATGGGAATCGAGTTGGGCGGCACCAACACCTATAAAGGAATTCGCTCGGAAAGAGCCCGTATGGGGACTGCGGTTTATCAGCTGGAAGCGGGGCACATCGAAAAAGCGATCAGTGAGATGCTGTGTGTCTCGCTCTGGTTTTTCATTCTTTTTATGATAGGAGGAATTCTCATTGCAATTGCCTGACCATGGAGCCAATCCGCATAAACTTTACAGCCAGTATGGCATGGAACCGCCCCTAACCATTACCGACTTCAGCGAAAACGTTCATCCATTTGGCCCGCCTCAATTTATCGAAAATGAATGGCATTCGATGCTCGAACTGATCGGGCACTATCCGGATCCGGATGCCGAGCCGTTTCGCACAGCGGCGGCTAAGTTTCACGCAGTGCGAAAGAATCAAGTGGCTGCCGGAAATGGAGCTGCGGAAATTTTCACCTGGCTGGCCAGGCGCTATCGGAACCAGAGTGTGGTTCTGATCCAACCGGGTTTTTCTGAATATCGCAAAACATTGGATGCCGAAAATGCGAAGATCCAGGAACTGAAACTCCGTCCGGAAACGGGCTGGAATCTCCCAATTACCGAATTGTATGCACTCGTTGAAACGAGCAAAGCCGTATACATCTGCAACCCTCATAGTCCAACCGGCCATTTGATGCCTGTCGAAGAGCTGTTGAAGCTGGCGGAGTTCTGCCAAAGAGCCGGTTGTGAGCTTGTGGTCGACGAAGCATTTATCGATTTTGCAGGAGAAAATCTGTCATTGAGTTCCTATTTGGATGAATTTCCGGAACTGATCATCGTCCGTTCCATGACCAAAATGTACGCTATTCCTGGTTTGCGCCTTGGTTATGTGCTTGCCTCGGAACGTGTAATCCGGGAACTTAAACAAGGAGCCGCCCATTGGAACGTCAATGCACTTGCGGCTTTCATCGGTTCAAAGTGCTTTTTGGAACAGGAATATCGGAAAAAGATTCTGGACGAAGCAAAGCGCGAACTTCAAATCATGAAACAGTTTTTGAAGGAACATGACTGCATCTACACGAACTCGGCTGCCAATTTCTTATCTTTCCGTTTACCGGACGGTAAAGATCCAGAAGCATTTTTTGAAGCGATGCTTCGAAACGGGAAAGTGCTGAGGCATACTCATTCTTTTAAAGGAATGGATGGGAACTGGTTTCGCGTCGGCATGAAATCGGCGCAGCACATGCAGGAGCTTCGGGAGGCGATCGCGAAATGGCTAATGGCGAAATGATTTTTATCAGCGGCGGTGTGCGGAGCGGAAAAAGCGCTTACGCAGAGCAACTGCTGTTAAACACTGAATCTCCGCGACGAATTTATCTGGCAAGCGGCCAAGCGCATGATTCCGAAATGGCCGAGCGGATTTTGCGTCATCAACAGGACCGAAAAGGCGAAGGCTGGCTCACCATTGAGCAGCCTTTGCATATGGAACAGGCACTGCAGAAATTGAAAAAGGGCGACTCGGTTTTATGGGACTGTGCCACTACTTGGCTCGCCAATGAATTGTATGATGGCTGGCAGACAGGGAATCCATGTGCGAATCAAACAGGTTGTATGGAATTAAAATGGGCGACCCTGCAACACACCATTCGCAGCATTCGCAAGTCAGCGGAAATGCTGGTCGTCGTCTCGAACGAAGTGATGGATGACTTCGTGCGGGACGAAACATACCAGCGATGGCTGGGGGAAATTCATTGTTGGCTCGCTTCAGAGTGCGACGAAGCGATTGAAATGGAGAACGGAGCCGCTTTTAAAAGGAAGTGACAATATGCAGGGAATCATGATTCAAGGAACCGCTTCGGATGTTGGAAAAAGCATGATTTGCACTGCATTCTGCAGAATCCTGTCTGACCAGGGAATTGGAGTGGCTCCTTTTAAATCACAAAACATGTCGAACAACTCCTACGTAACGGTGTTGGGTGAAGAAATCGGGCGAGCGCAGGGCGTGCAGGCCGAAGCGGCACGAACGATTGCCACCGTCAACATGAATCCGATTCTATTGAAACCCGAAAATGATATGAAATCACAAGTGATTTTGTTCGGCAAAAAACTGGAGACTGTCGGGGGCATGGCCTACAGGCAGGAATTTTATCAGCGGGGACTGGCGGCTATAGACAAAGCACTGGCCAAGCTGGCTGAAGACTTTACTCACTTGGTCATTGAAGGCGCAGGCAGCCCTGCGGAAGTGAACTTGAACGACCGGGAATTGGTGAACATGAGCGTTGCCGAAAAAGCGGATGTACCGGTGATTCTGGTCGCTGATATCGAACGAGGCGGGGTGTTTGCCTCAATCGTCGGCACCTTGGCATTAATGCCGCATCCTGAAAGAGTCAAAGGTTTGCTGATCAACAAATTCAGAGGGGATCCAGGGTTATTTGAAGACGGGGTGAAATTTCTGGAATCGTATACCGGGATTCCAGTGCTGGGGGTGATTCCTTATTTGCCGGATCACCGCATCGAGCAGGAAGATTCGCTCGGAGTAAGGGAGCTATCATCAAAATCAACCGGCTTTCCGATTGAAATTGTTGTTTTGAAACACCCCTTTCTTTCGAACTTCACGGACATTGAACCGTTGTTTCAAGAGGCGGATGTAGGAATTCGCTGGGTGGAGCAAGTGCGGGACATCGGACAGCCGGATATGCTGATTTTGCCGGGTACGAAAAGCACGGTTGCGGATTTGCGTTATTGGAAATCGCAAGACCTTGAAAAGAAGCTGAGGGACCTTAAGGGACACGCGCGGATTATCGGTTTATGCGGAGGGTTTCAAATGATGAGCGGTGAATTGAGTGATCCGGATGGCTGGGACGGAACCGTGACGGAGAGTGAGCCCGGATTAGGATTAATACCGGACATGTCCGTCGTATTCGAAGCTGAAAAGTTCACTCAGCGGCGCAGTGGAGTCGTTTCCATAAACGGGGAGCGGATTGAAGTGGAAGGCTATGAAATTCACACAGGACAAACAAAAGGCATCACAACGCCATTGATCCAGTACGGAGAACAAACCGAAGGGTATGCCGGAAGCAACATTATGGGCACGCACCTCCATGGTTTGTTCCGGTGTGCATCGTTTCGCCGCGCTTTTCTGTCGCCGATTCGAAAAGAGAAGAAGTTGCCGGAGGCACCGGTTTCTGAGCCAGAAGATCCGTATCAAATTTGGGCAGATCATGTGAAAGCTCACATAAACTGGGAGTCAGTCGAAGCCATCATCGGGGGAGGAGAAAGATGAAGCACTTAAGTAATGGGTTTTTATTGATGCTTCAATTCTTTTCTGTCTTTCCCGTTAACCGGGAATTGCATATGGAGAAAAAAGATGTAACCGCCATGTTCGGTTGGCTTCCGGTATTAGGGGCGATTTTCGGTGGTTTAGCGGCGGCCGTTTTGTATGGTTTACGGGAACAAACCGATATACATGTGTTTTTACTGGCATTTCTGTTGGTGGCGCTCAGTGTTATCGTAACGGGAGGCTTGCATTTGGATGGCTTGGCGGATGTGGGAGATGCTTTTTTCTCTTATCAGGAGCGCAGCAAACGCCTGGAAATCATGGGAGATCCACGAATCGGCGCATTTGGCACGATGGTTTTGCTGTTTGCGGTAATTGGCAAAATTCTCGTGATTGCTGAAGTAGCATTAACCGTGTCACTTGGGGTGGTCATATTGATCCCGGTTCTTTCGCGCATCGGTTTGTTGGGGTTGTTCAGTTTTTCGGCAAGTGCCAAGCCGACTGGGCTGGCCTCTTTTTTCCAGCATCGTGCGAACCGGCGTCTTACCGGGATTTTAGCAAGTGCATACGGAGTCATGGCCATTCTGGTTTTGATGGTGGTTGGAGGATGGACTGTGGCATTCGCCTTTGCCGCCGCTTTGGTGCTGGCAATCATTCTTTACCGAAAATGGTGCCAGCGAAACTTCGGGGGCGTTACGGGAGATTTGTTCGGCGCTTTTGTGGAAGGGGTGGAATTGCTGTTATGGAGCATGCTTTTGTTCTTAATCTGATTCGGCATTTTCCGACAGAAGGCAATGTGTTAAAAAAATATATCGGATGGACGGACGAGCCAATCTTATCCCTCCAGGTAGCACCGGATCCGAAGATAAAAGAAGTGTGGGGCAGCGACTTGCTGCGTTGCCGAGAATCAGCTGCCTTATTGTTTCCTAACGCGGAATACCATGAAAACGTGGATTGGCGGGAATGCAATTTCGGGCTCTGGGAAGAACGCACTTATGCACAACTTGAAAAAAATCCGGAATACCGGAATTGGATTGACCATCCATTTGAAGTAACCCCTCCGCAAGGGGAGAGCCTGCAAGCGATGGCGCTTCGCATCGACAAAGCGGTGGGAGCATTGCCGGAAAAAGAGAGCTTGACCGTGATCACTCACGGCGGACCGATCCGTTACTTGGCTGCACGGGCAACGGGTGGCGCTTTTTGGCAGCAAACAGCCTTGCACGGACATTGCCACCGTATGGTCTGGGAAAGCAAACGAGCATTGGAGGAGGGATCTTTATGCACATCATTTTCGGTGGAGCCTTTAATGGCAAAAGACGATATGTAAAAGAAACGTTTGTAAAAACCGGAGCCGATTGGCATGAAGGGGAACTGCCGAGCGGAACTTCAGATAAAGTTGCAGTAGTGGCAGGTGTGGAACATTGGCTGAAACTCAAGCTGTCCCAAGGGCTGGACGAAGAGGACATTCGTCAGGAAGTATTGTCAGCAGTTGATGCCGGCCAGATTTGGATTCTGACCGATATGAATCGGGGCATTGTTCCTGCCGATCCGCTGGAACGAAAGTTAAGGGACGTTATCGGACGTCTATATCAGCAACTATTCAAGGACGCGGACAAAATCACACGTATTTGGTACGGCATTCCACAAACGATCAAAGGAGCGGATGGATATGAAAATTTACACAAGAACCGGTGATAAGGGACAGACCAGCTTGATCGGTGCCCGTGCCGACAAAGACGCACCGCGTATTGAAGCATACGGAACAATCGATGAAGTGAACTCGTTCATCGGCAAGGCCATGACAGAATTGGATCCGGATAAATACCAGGATCTGCTCGCGGACCTTGAAGCCATCCAAAACGAATTATTCGATTGCGGCGGTGATCTGGCCGATGTGCGCAAAGAACCGAAGTTTAAAATGACCGAAGAGCCGGTGGAAATTCTGGAAAGCCGAATTGACGACTTGATGGAAGAACCGCCTCTTCTCGAACGCTTCATCCTTCCGGGAGGTTCTCCTGCAGCGGCAACACTTCATATTGCGCGCACCATCACACGGCGGGCGGAGCGCCAGACCGTGACTTTGTTGAAATCCGGAGAAGATTTTCCTTTGGTCGTCCAACGCTACTTGAACCGTTTGTCGGATTACCTATTCGCTGCAGCACGAGTGGTCAACGCAAGAGCCGGGGTTCCGGACAACGAATATGTCCGCAGTGCCAAGGTATTTAAAAATGGTGGCCGCGCGAAAAAGGGCGAATAGGGATGAATACAAAAAAACTGGCTATCACCGCGCTGTTCATCAGTCTTTCCGCAATCGGCGGCATGTTCAAGATGCCGCTAGGCCTAACGTCGATCGCGTTCGATTCGCTGCCGGCGCTGGTCGCAGTGCTGTTTCTTTCGGCACCGCTTGTCGGATTGATTGCGGCTTTCGGACACTTTGCTTCTGCATTGCTGAGCGGCTTTCCGCTCGGGCCTTTTCATATTCTCATCGCAGCTGAAATGTGGCTCATTCTATGGGCTTTTGCCAAACTTCATGCGCGCGGCCATCATGTCATCAAATGGGTTGTCTTTATACTCGGCAATGGCGTTTTGGCGGCGGTGCCATTTTACTTTCTGCTGTCGCCTCCCTTTTTCTATGCAGCTGTGCCGAGCTTGTTGATTGCGGCAGTTTTGAACGCTGCAGCGGCAGCAATTGCGCTGCCGTTTATGGCAAGGATTGGAAAGAAGGTGGAGTGATGCGGCATGAATTGGTTTTGGGTGAGTGGATCGTCACGACGGATAACTCGGCTGGAATCGGTGAAAAGCCGATGGACACCGTGGCTGCACCTGATCGGCTGACAGCCAAATTCGCCACACGCGTTGCACTTTTGGAGCAATGGGCAGCCGGCAGTGAAGCCGAAGCAGTCTTGCTCCACAACTTCAGCGGAGCGGATCAGTGGGCGGAGTATGTCGATGGAATCGAAGAATTATTGGAAGAAGCCGGTCTTCACGGCATTCCAGTCACAGGCAGTTCCGAAACCAATATCGAAACCTTGCAATCCGGGATTGCAGTGACAATCTTCGGCAAACGGACGCGCAGTTCGGCTGCAGCCGACCTCGACTGGTTTGTATACGGAGTTCCGTTGAGTGGCGAAGATGTGCTGGAGAGAAGCTGGGAAGTGGCAGATATGAGAAAACTCCGGGAAGCTTTGCAGGATGGCATAGTGGAACGCGTGTGGCCAGTCGGCTCAAAAGGCGTTGCACATGAGACGGAGCTTTTGCTTTCAAGAAAAGTTCAACCCGTTGCCGAAATCGATATTTTTGCGTCGGGTGGTCCATCTTCCTGCGTCCTCCTCGGAGTCCGCCCTGAGAGAATCGGTGTGATGGAAATGCACTTCGGCAATTTTCTTTTTCCGATTAAATAGCATGTAATGAGAACATTGCGGCATTAGCAATGTTTTTATTTGTCTAAAAATTGGCGCGGAAATGCGAATAATGTGAAAACCCTTTCAAATTTCCTATTGACTGAATGCTCATTCATATTCTAATATAGAAATAGCATCGACAAAGACTCGCGTATCACGTAAACTTTATTTAATGAATGACAAGAATAGACAATTACAAGGGGGATTTCACAATGGAGCCGTTGCTAATAGCGAACTGGGTTTTATTCCTGGCAGTCACCATCTATGCGGTGTATTTATTCGTGTACTTGATGAGGTCAAGATACGAATACATCAAACTGGGGAAAAAAGTCGAACTCGAAGATGCGTTCAATGAACGCGTCCGGAAATTTATGGTCAATGTGTTCGGCCAGAAGAAATTGATGAAAGACCGGAAAAGCGGAATCATCCATGTGATGTTCTTCTATGGTTTCTTGCTTGTTCAAGCAAGTGCCATTGATTTTATCCTTAAAGGGCTGGTTCCCGGAGCGCACTTGCCGCTTGGACCGCTTTATCCGGCATTCACATTTTTCCAGGAAATCGTAACACTGACGATTCTTGTCGCCGTTGTCTGGGCATTCTATAGAAGATATATCGAAAAACTGGTCCGTTTGAAGCGGGGCTGGAAGTCCGGCCTTGTTCTGATTTTCATCGGCGGATTGATGGTTACAGTTCTAGTCGGTAATGGAGCAGGAATGATTTGGCAAGACCATCCAACAGCTTGGACAGAACCGGTTGCTTCGGTATTCGCCATGCTATTTGCCGGAGTTCCGGAAGCGGTGGCAGCTTCGATTTTCTACGTAATGTGGTGGGGACATCTCCTGTTCCTTCTTGTCTTCCTGGTTTACGTGCCTCAATCCAAGCACGCTCACTTGATTTTCGGACCGGTCAACACTTGGTTCCACCGAGTGGATCATGTCGGACGTTTGAAGCCGATCAACTTTGAAGAAATGGAAGAAGACGATGAAAATCCGGATGCCATGCCTTCATTCGGCGTCGGAAAAATCACTGATTTCACTCAGCCGCAAATGATCGATTTCTACGCTTGCGTGGAATGTGGCCGATGCACGAACATGTGCCCGGCAACCGGCACAGGCAAAATGCTGTCGCCGATGGACCTGATCACGAAACTTCGGGATAATTTAACAAACACCGGTGCAGTGATGACCCAGAAAAAACCTTGGGTGCCTGCGATGGCGTTTAAAAATACGCAAGGAAACCAATTGGCGATGGCTGCCGGCGCTGAAGGCATCTCGATCGACGAACTTTACAGCCCGAGCCTGATCGGTGACATCATCACAGAAGAAGAAATCTGGGCATGTACAACTTGCCGTAACTGTGAAGATCAATGTCCGGTCATGAACGAGCACGTCGACAAAATCATCGACCTTCGCCGTTACCTGGTAATGACTGAAGGGAAAATGGACAAAGATGCGCAGCGCGCGATGACAAACATTGAAAAACAGGGCAACCCTTGGGGCCTTAACCGCAAAGATAAAGAAAACTGGAGAGATGCACGTGAAGACGTTCATATCCCGACTGTCAAAGAAATGAACAAAGCCGGAGAAGAATTCGAATTCTTGTTCTGGGTTGGTTCAATGGGATCATTCGACAGCCGCTCCCAGAAAATCGCATTATCATTTGCCCGCCTGATGAACGAAGCGGGAGTGAAATTTGCGATTCTCGGCAACAAAGAAAAGAACTCTGGAGATACGCCGCGCCGTCTTGGGAACGAATTCCTGTTCCAGGAACTGGCGACAGCGAACATCAAAGAATTCGACAAAGCGGAGATCAAGAAAATCGTCACGATCGATCCGCACGCATACAATATCTTTAAAAACGAATACCCGGATTTCGGCTTTGAAGCTGAAGTTTACCACCATACTGAAATGCTGTTTGATCTTGTGCAAGCCGGCAGATTGAAACCGCAATTCCCGGTCAATGAAAAAATCACGTTCCATGATTCCTGCTACCTCGGCCGCTATAACGACGTGTACGATGCACCTCGTGAAATCCTGAAAGCGATCGAGGGCGTCGAACTGGTTGAAATGGTCCGTAACCGTCAGGACGGAATGTGCTGTGGAGCGGGCGGCGGCTTGATGTGGATGGAAGAAGATGCAGGCCACCGAGTCAACGTGGCACGTACTGAACAAGCATTGGAAGTGAACCCGACGATGATTTCTTCAGGCTGTCCGTACTGCTTGACCATGTTGTCAGACGGAACGAAAGCAAAAGAGGTCGAAGAGCAAGTCGGCACTTATGATGTGGCCGAACTTCTAGAAATGGCCGTAATCGGAAACCTGGCACCAGAACCGGAGCAACCGATTCAATAAACATTGCCAATATGCAGAAAATTGGGTAGAATAAAAGAATAACCAACATAATTAGAGGGGAGTTTACGCTCCCTTTTCTTTTGTCTATAAGTCGAGCGAGCGTTCAGTCAATGATTTTCGGGCGAACTTCATTCGCTCAAAATGTTTGCGGCTAATCTGAACGGCCGTTTCGCTTTTCTATAATTGAAACCGTTTACAAAAAAAGGAGGAAATGATCATGGCTAAAACAGTAATCATTGAAGGAGCACGTACAGCATTCGGTAAATTCGGGGGCAACTTGAGTTCTTTATCCGCGAGTGATCTCGGAGCGGAAGCGATCAAAGAAGCGTTGAATCGCGCAGGCGTCCAACCCGATCAAGTACAAGAAGTCATCATGGGCAACGTTTTGCAGGCGGGTCAAGGGCAGATTCCTTCACGTCAGGCAGCTAAAAAAGCTGGTATTCCTTACCATGTGAAATCGGAAACCATCAACAAAGTATGTGCATCCGGTATGCGCAGTGTCACGTTAGCAGATCAGATCATCCGGCTTGGAGACGAAGAAATTATCGTGGCTGGCGGAATGGAATCCATGTCAAACGCACCGTATTATTTGCCGAAAGGCCGATGGGGACTTCGCATGGGCGATGCTCAAATGATCGATGGCATGGTGCACGACGGCCTATCCTGTTCATTCCACCCGCAAGGAGTTCATATGGGAACTTACGGTAACACAACTGCCGAAGAATTTGCTTTAACGAGAGAAGTGCAGGACGAATGGTCTGCCCGTTCTCATGAACGCGCAATCAAGGCAAAGGATGTATTCGCAGAAGAAATCACACCGATTCAAATTCCTCAGCGAAAAGGGGATCCTATCACGGTGGATACGGACGAGTCTCCACGTGCCAATTCAACGATTGAAGCGTTGGCGAAACTCAAGCCCGCTTTCGGCAAAGACGGAACAATCACAGCCGGAAACGCACCCGGCATCAATGATGGAGCAGCCGCATTGGTCTTGATGAGCGAAGAACGCGCCCAACAGGAAGGGAAAACTCCTTTGGCATATGTTCTCGCTCATACGGAAGTTGCGGTTGAACCGCATCGCTTCCCGGAAACACCGGGTCTAGTCATCAACGAATTATTGAAGAAAACAGGAAAGTCACTCGAAGAAGTGGATTTGATCGAAATAAATGAAGCATTTGCAGCGGTTGCATTGGCTAGTGCAAAAATTGCCGGACTCAACGCAGACCAAGTGAACGTCAACGGCGGATCGGTTGCACTCGGCCATCCAATCGGCGCGAGCGGAACCCGAATCATCTTGACTCTTGCATATGAACTCAAACGCCGCGGCGGCGGCATTGGCATCGCAGCCATCTGCTCAGGTGGAGGCCAAGGCGACGCAGTGATGATTGAAGTGCCAAAACAGGAGGCTAACTAATGGAAATTCAAAACGTAATGGTGATCGGTGCCGGACAAATGGGATCCGGCATCGCCCAAGTGTGTGCACAAGCAGGGTTCCATGTAAAACTGAACGATATGAAAGAGGAAGCCTATGAGCGCGGCATCGGGTCAATCACGGAAAACCTCGACCGCAATGTTTCGAAAGGCCGTATGACGGAAGAAGAAAAATCCGCCATTCTTGGGCGCATCACCGGTTCGTTTGATCTTCAAGATGCGCACGACGTCGATATCGTAATCGAAGCGGCAGTCGAAAACATGGAAATCAAATCGAAAATTTTTAAAATGCTTGATGAAGTGGCTCCAAAACATGCGATTCTCGCTTCGAACACCTCGTCGCTGCCAATCACGGAAATCGCTGCGGCGACTAACCGTCCGGAACAAGTCATCGGCATGCACTTCATGAATCCGGTACCGGTCATGAAGCTTGTAGAAATCATTCGCGGGCTGGCGACTACAGATGAAGTTTATAAATCGGTAGAAGAAATGACTGTGAAATTATCAAAAACGCCAGTGGAAGTAAATGATTTCCCTGGATTTGTCTCTAACCGCATCTTGATGCCGATGATCAACGAAGCGATTTTCACGCTGCAAGAAGGCGTCGCGACAAAAGAAGCGATTGACGAAGTGATGAAGCTTGGAATGAACCATCCGATGGGCCCGCTCGAACTGGCCGACTT
>DATHVY010000272.1:0-2623 GCA_035461045.1 Planococcus sp. (in: firmicutes) | reverse complement strand
AACTCTCCATTATAGAGTAGTGTTGATTGCTCAATACTGCTGGCGCATCGCCGTCCGAAGACGCACGATTCGCTTTGATCTGCGTAAGCTGATCAGTAAGTTGTTTGTTGACGTTTTGCTGTTCAGTTTTCAAGGTTCAAGTGTTCGTCGCGCTCATTGGCGACTTGATAAATATACCACGCTGACAAAACAGAGTCAACAGTTTTAAGAAAAAAACTTTCCTTAGTTTAAAACTCTTTCCCAAGAGAAAAGGATCCGCTGATTTTAATCAGCGGATCCTCCAGTTATTTTATTCATCGTCTGGTGTTTCTTCTATAGTATCATTTTCGTCAGCGACAACTTCTGTTTCTTGATAGACGTCCGCTTCTGCGCTTTCTTTTATCAGTCCATCTTCAGTCGGCTCGTCAATTTCTTCCGGAAGATCGATATCTTTCTTAACCTTCGCAACAGTCGCAACAATCTCATCTTCTGCCATTCTGATTAACCGGACACCTTGTGTGCTTCTTCCTGTCTCTGAGATATCATTGACGTCCATACGAATCAGTACCCCGTTCACCGTGATCAGCATAATATCTTCTGATCCATTAACTGTCCGGACTGCAGCCAGCGGTCCATTCTTTTCGGTGATCTGGCAAGTCTTGATTCCCATTCCGCCTCTGGATTGAACCCGGTATTCAGATTCGTTGGTCTGTTTACCATAGCCCTTCTCGGTTATCACCAGCACTTTATCTTCAGGATCAAGAATTTCCATGCCGACAACCCGGTCTCCTTCACGCAATCGAATTCCGCGGACGCCGCCTGCGGTTCTGCCCATGCTGCGGATATCAGTTTCCGGGAAGCGAATCAAAGCACCGGCTCTTGTGCCGATGACCATTTCTTTTGAACCGTCCGTGAGTTTGACGGAAATCAGTTCGTCTTCTTCCCGCAAACTGATGGCAATCAGTCCGTTCTGACGGATGTTCGCGTAATTTGTCACAGGTGTCCGCTTGCTCACACCTTCACGTGTTGTAAAGAAGAAGAATGAGTCTTCTTTAAATTCTTCCACGCGAATGACCGCCGTAACTTTTTCTTCTTTCCCAATCTCCAGAAGATTGACTAAAGGCAACCCTTTAGCTGTCCGTCCATACTCAGGAATCTGATAGCCTTTCTTACGATAGACTTTCCCTTTGTTCGTAAAGAACAGAATTGTGTCATGAGTGGATGTATACAACAAATGTTCAACGAAATCATCTTCGTTGGTACCCATTCCCTGAACACCACGTCCGCCGCGTTTTTGGCTGCGGTAAGTGTTGGCCGGAAGGCGTTTAATATAACCGTTGTGAGTCAAGGTCAAAACCGAATCTTCTCTCGGAATCAAATCCTCATCTTCGAACATTTCAGTTCCGCCCGAAGTGATTTCTGTTCGGCGTTCATCGCTGAAGCGTTCTTTCACTTCTAGCAATTCTTCACGGATGATTTCAAGAATTCGGTGTTCATTGGCTAGAATCTCGCGCAATTCATCAATCAATCTTACAAGACCTAAGTATTCTTCTTCAATTTTATCCCGCTCCAACCCGGTCAGGCGCTGAAGTCGCATATCAAGAATTGCCTGGGATTGACGCTCAGATAAATTAAAGTCGTTCATCAAACCGTTTCGCGCTTCTTCAGCTGTCTGGGAACCACGGATCAATGCAATGATTGCATCAATGTGATCGAGGGCAATCCGCAAACCTTCCAAGATATGTGCACGATCTTCCGCTTTTGTCAGCTCGAATTGTGTACGGCGTCGAATCACTACTTTTTGGTGCTCCAAGTAATGGAACAGAACGTCTTTCAGTCCAAGAACTTTTGGATGTCCGTCCACCAAAGCAAGCATGTTAATCCCGAAACTGGTCTGCATCGCTGTTTGCTTATATAAATTATTCAGCAGGACATTGGCGCTGGCGTCTCTTCTGACTTCAATGACGACGCGCATTCCGTTGCGGTCAGATTCGTCGCGAAGATCCGTGATGCCTTCGATCTTTTTGTCGCGAACCAATTCCGCGATTTTTTCAATTAGACGAGCTTTGTTTACTTGATAAGGAAGCTCGTGGATCAAAATTACTTCTTTGCCGTTCGGTTTTGTTTCGATTTCAACGACCGAACGAACCATGACTGAGCCTTTTCCTGTTTCATAGGCGCGGCGAATACCGCTCCTTCCAAGAATGATGCCACCCGTTGGAAAATCGGGACCTGGCAAGCTTTCCATCAACTCTTCAGTTGAAATCGCCGGGTTTTCAGCCAATGCGAGTACAGCATCAATCGTTTCGCCCAAATGGTGAGGAGGAATGTTTGTCGCCATCCCGACCGCAATGCCTGACGTACCGTTGACCAATAGGTTAGGGAACCGGGCTGGTAAAACAACCGGCTCTTTTTCCTGGCCATCGTAGTTTTCTCTGTAGTCAATGGTGTTTTTATTGAGGTCACGCAACAATTCCATTGCGATCTTGGACATTCTTGACTCTGTATAACGCATCGCAGCTGCAGCATCGCCGTCTACAGAACCGAAGTTCCCGTGTCCGTCGACGAGCATATAGCGGTAACTGAAATCCTGCGCCATCCGTACCATGGTTTCATAAACTGCACTGTCCCCGTGTGGATGGTA
>DATHVY010000271.1:0-1551 GCA_035461045.1 Planococcus sp. (in: firmicutes) | reverse complement strand
AACTTGAGTATGCAGGTAGTGGCGGAAGGAATTGAAACCGAGGAACAAAGGCATATCTTGCTGGCTCTCGGCTGCCGAATCGGGCAAGGGTTCCTTTTCTACAAACCGATGGCACTGGAAGAAGCGGGACTGCTATAGACTGATAGTAAAAGCCATGAACTTTTGTTCATGGCTTTTTTCTGCGTTCATCCACTGGTATGAGGTTAGATGCACAGAATGAGGGATTTCTCGCGCACGAAAAGCTTTAGTTTGTGGAAAAACGTGTAGAATGCATATTATTTTGAGAGTAAATGGATATTCGCCAGGTTATGATCGCTCAGGATTTCTCTCCCACAAATCAAAAGCGCGCGAACGGCCGGACGCGTTTATAGAATGCCGTAGGAAGATGGATTCAGTTTCCATAATACATTCGTGACAGATTCATCACATTACGGAGTGGTGCATCTATTGGGAAACATTTTCTGTTATACTGTTAGAGATGTTTTTTTGAAAAGGAGAGATTCAATGTGGGAAAGGTATATGTATTTGATCATCCGCTGATTCAGCACAAACTGACGTATATCCGTGATAAAACGACAGGCACAAAAGAGTTCAGGGAATTGGTCGATGAAATTTCAACATTGATGGCTTTTGAAATCACTCGTGATTTGCCGCTGACAGAAATTGAAGTGGAAACGCCAGTGCAAATGGCCAAGACAAACGTACTGTCCGGCAAGAAGTTGGGCGTGGTTCCGATTCTTCGAGCCGGTATTGGAATGGTGGATGGAATTTTGAAACTCATTCCAGCAGCCAAAGTTGGCCACATCGGTCTTTATCGCGACCCGGAAACGTTACAACCGGTCGAGTATTATTTCAAAATGCCTTCTGATGTCCAGGAACGGGAATTGATTGTTGTCGATCCGATGCTGGCAACGGGCGGTTCGGCGATCGAAGCCGTAAATTCCCTTAAGAAACGGGGAGCGGTGAAAATCCGTTTCATGTGCATCATTGCAGCTCCGGAAGGTGTGGATGCTTTGCAGGAAGCGCATCCGGATGTCGACATCTATATCGCCGCGCTTGATGAAAAGCTGAATGAAAAAGGCTACATCGTTCCAGGTCTTGGAGATGCGGGCGATCGATTGTTCGGAACGAAATAAGAAAAAATGAGGTCGATTGAATTGGCTGTAAAATGGAAAGTGATGGCGATTTTCGGGACTCGTCCGGAAGCGATCAAGATGGCGCCGCTGGTACTGGAATTGAAAAAACATCCGGAAACAGTCGAAACACTTGTGGCTGTTACCGCCCAGCACAGGGAAATGCTTGACCAGGTGCTGGAAGCATTCCGGATTACACCTGATTTTGATTTAAACCTTATGCAGGCCAAACAGTCCTTGGTTGAAATTACTGCCCGGTCCTTGGAGGGGCTGGATGGTGTGATGAAAGAAGCGAAGCCCGACATCGTTCTGGTGCACGGGGATACGACGACGACTTTTGCCGCCAGCCTTGCCGCTTTTTATAACCAGATTCCTGTCGGGCATGTGGAGGCCGGGTTAAGGACGCATAATAAATACT
>DATHVY010000270.1:0-2615 GCA_035461045.1 Planococcus sp. (in: firmicutes) | reverse complement strand
TGCTTCTGGAGAATATTAAAGATAATAATAATTACGGTGAGTTATTTCAGACTGCTGTCGAAACGGCATTTCACGAGGCACTTGCTTCGAGGGGATAAAGAAGTGAGGAGGACCGAGGATGGAGCAGTGGAATCGATTTCTTGAACCATATAAACAGGCAGTTGATGAATTGAAGATCAAATTCAAGGGAATGCGCAGCCAATTCGAAACGAACAATACCAATTCTCCGATTGAATTTGTCACGGGAAGGGTTAAACCGCTTGCCAGCATCTATGATAAAACACTGGAAAAAGGCATTCCTTTCGAACCATCAGAGCAGCTTGCAAATAGCTTGCAGGATATCGCGGGAATCCGGATGATGTGTCAGTTCGTGGGTGATATTGAAACCGTGGTTGGCTTGTTGCGCCAACGAAACGATTTGAAGATTGTCGAAGAAAAGGATTATATCTCAAACGAAAAACAAAGCGGCTATCGATCGTATCATGTTATCGTTCAATATCCGGTCCAGACGATCAAAGGGGAAGTGCTTATCCTGGTGGAAATCCAGATCAGAACGTTGGCGATGAATTTTTGGGCATCGATTGAACACTCTTTGAATTACAAGTACAAAGGTGTTTTTCCTGAAGAAATCAAGCTTCGCCTTCAGCGTGCTGCCGAGGCGGCATTTCAGCTGGATGAAGAGATGTCTAAAATTCGGGATGAAATTCAGGAAGCCCAAGCTTATTTCAGTGAGTACAAGGAAACCCCCAACACACATTTCTCAACTGATTCAGAAGGAGGGAGACATAGCCGATGAAGTTCTATATTCAATCGAGAACGGATAAATTATCCGATGAATTGATGGCGAAGGCACGGGATTATTTGGAGGACTTTGGCATGGAATGGGACGAAGATTATCCGGATGTGGTTTTATCCATTGGAGGAGACGGTACATTCCTTCATGCCTTCCATAAATACCGTGATCAACTGGATTCAGTCGCGTTTGTCGGGATTCATACGGGGCATCTTGGATTCTATGCGGACTGGAAACCGGTTGAAATTGAAAAACTGGTTCTTTCCATAGCCAAGCAAGATTACGAAGTCATTGAATATCCATTGCTTGAAGTCAATATCAATTACCAAAACAGGCGCGAGCCCACTGTCTATTTGGCGATGAACGAATCTACAGTTAAATCGCCGGATGTTACATTGGTGATGGATGTGTTCTTGAATGGGGATCATTTTGAACGTTTCAGGGGAGATGGCTTATGCATGTCGACCCCTTCTGGAAGCACTGCCTATAATAAAGCTTTGGGAGGCGCAATCATTCATCCATCCTTACCGGCGATGCAATTGACAGAAATGGCCTCCATAAACAACAGGGTTTTCCGTACGGTCGGTTCGCCACTTGTTTTGCCAGCCCATCATAAATGCGTGCTGAAGCCGGTCAAAGCACCTGATTTCATGGTGACCATTGACCATCTGCAATTACTACATAAAGACGTTAAATCAATCGAATACAGGGTAGCGGATGAAAAAGTGCGTTTCGCCAGATTCCGTGCATTTCCATTTTGGCAAAGAGTTCATGATTCTTTCATTGATAGCGAGTGATTATGTGCAAACCTTGAAACCTTTCCAGCTAACTTATACCTCAACATCCACTGGCATGCTCCGGCTAGCTTTGAACAACTGGGGCATTTCCAAAAGAACGCTGGCGGCCGTCAAGTATGGCGGAGGGTCAATTCTAGTCAATGGAGTGGAAGTAACGGTCAGGCACGTCTTGAACAAAGGCGATGCGGTGACCGTTATTTTTCCGGTTGAACAACAAAGTGACGGGTTGACAACTCAAATCGGTGACCTGTCTATTGTTTATGAAGATGAAGCCTTGCTGATTGTGGATAAAATGCCGTTTCAAAACACCATACCTTCCCGCGAGCATCCGGAAGGGAGTTTGGCCAACTTTGTGGCGGGGCATTTCCAACAGCAGGGGACACCTGCAACTTTGCATATTTTGACAAGACTGGACAGGGACACGTCTGGTCTTGTATGCATTGCAAAAAACCGTCATATCCATCACTTATTGTCCGGGCAACAAAAAACAAAAGAGATGAAAAGAGGCTATGAAGCATTTGTTCATGGCACTATCTCCAAGGATTCTTTTGTCATTTCAGAACCGATTGGACGGAAATCAAGCAGCATCATCGAAAGAGAAGTGCGTGCGGACGGCAAAAACGCCGAAACAGAAGTCTCTGTTATCTCCAAGCATCCACTTTTTTCTCATATCAAACTGCAGTTGAATACCGGAAGAACCCATCAAATCCGTGTTCACCTTGCTCATATCGGCCATCCGTTGCTTGGGGATGATCTTTATGGGGGCAAGCGGGAACTTATTGGCCGACAGGCTCTCCATTGTTGCCGATTGGAACTGCTGCATCCTTTGAATGGCCAGCATATGGCGTTTCAATCCAAGCTGAACGCCGATATGGAAAATTTGATTTAATAATAGCGGTGAAAGCGGTCAGGGTAGTAAGCTTGTCTCGACGGTACGGATACCACTTCCTTTTCCGGGAACCGGAAAGCCGAAAGGGCGCCCCCGAATACACATCCCGTATCGATATTGACTGTCTGGTTGATCA
>DATHVY010000269.1:0-4797 GCA_035461045.1 Planococcus sp. (in: firmicutes) | reverse complement strand
TATTCAATCGCACAGTGGATGGTTTTTTGATACACTACTAGAAGGATACATACACTGCATAAGATATATGGTAAGAGAGAGGAGCTCGAAAATGGAGCAAACAAAGAAAGTTTATAAAATGGATTGGGCTGGCAGAGAATTGCAAGTGGAAGTCGGCCAATTAGCGAAACAAGCCAATGGAGCGGCACTTATCCGTTATGGAGATACAGCGGTTCTGTCTACTGCAACTGCTTCAAAAAATCCAAAACCACTGGATTTCTTTCCACTAACAGTGAATTATGAGGAACGTCTATACGCAGTAGGTAAAATTCCAGGAGGCTTTATCAAACGTGAAGGACGTCCTTCAGAAAAAGCGACATTGATCAGCCGTTTGATTGACCGCCCGATCCGCCCGCTTTTCCCTGATGGCTTCCGCAACGAAGTGCAGGTTATTTCGATGGTCATGTCTGTAGACCAGGATTGCCCTTCGGAAATGGCTGCAATGTTTGGATCTTCGTTATCTTTAATGATCTCTGATATTCCTTTTGACGGCCCGATTGCGGGAGTAATCGTTGGTTTAGTAGATGGTGAATTTGTGATCAACCCGACAAATGGCCAGCTTGAAAACAGTTCGATCAACTTGACGGTTGCGGGAACTAAAGACGCAATCAATATGGTCGAAGCAAGCGCGAAAGAAGTTTCAGAAGAAACGATTCTCGAAGCGATTATGTTCGGCCATGAAGAAATCAAGAAATTGATTGCCTTCCAGGTAGAAATTGCTGCCGAAGTCGGCAAAGCAAAATCTGAGATTAAATTATTTCAACCGGATGCAGATCTTACTACAGCAATCAAAAATGATGCTGAAGAAGAAATGAACAAAGCGGTTCAAGTTAACGAGAAACAAGCGCGCGCTGAAGCGATTGCTAAAGTGAAAGAGCGCATCATGGAATCTTATGCAGACTCTGATGATGACGTAAAAAAACAGGCGGGACAGATTCTGGATAATATGGTCAAAGAAGAAGTACGCCGTTTGATTACGGAAGAAAAAATCCGTCCTGATGGGCGTGGACCTTCTGAAATTCGTGCTTTATCTTCTGAAGTCGGCATCCTAAACCGCACCCATGGTTCAGGACTGTTTACACGGGGACAAACTCAAGCATTGAGCGTATGTACGCTTGGAGCGCTTGGTGATGTTCAAATCATCGATGGTCTGGGGCTGGATGAATCAAAACGTTTCATGCACCATTATAACTTCCCGTTGTTCTCGGTTGGTGAAACTGGATTCCTTCGGGGACCAGGCCGTCGTGAAATCGGACATGGTGTATTAGGTGAACGCGCATTAGAAGCGGTTATTCCAAACGAAAAAGATTTCCCTTATACAATCCGTCTTGTTGCGGAAGTTCTTGAGTCGAACGGCTCAACTTCCCAAGCAAGTATTTGTGCGTCGACCCTTGCAATGATGGATGCCGGAGTACCATTAAAAGCTCCTGTGGCAGGCATCGCGATGGGCCTTGTTAAAAAAGGTGAAAACTACACGGTGCTTTCCGATATCCAAGGGATGGAAGATTATCTCGGAGATATGGACTTCAAAGTTGCCGGAACCGCTGAAGGAGTTACTGCTCTTCAGATGGATATTAAGATCGAAGGCTTGTCCCGTGAAATTCTGGAAGAAGCATTGACTCAAGCTCAAATCGGGCGTATCCACATTCTGGATTCGATGATTGCGACAATTTCAGAACCACGTGAGCGTTTGTCTGCTTACGCACCAAAAATCATCATGGTGAAAATCAATCCTGACAAGATCCGCGATGTGATTGGACCCGGCGGCAAAGTGATCAATAAGATCATCGATACAACCGGTGTGAAAATCGATACTGAACAGGATGGCACGATTTTCATATCTTCCATAGATGAAGAAATGAACGCCAAAGCAAAATCAATGATTGAAGATATCGTACGTGAAGCGAAAGTCGGCGAATACTACGTCGGCAAAGTGAAACGCATTGAGAAATTTGGTGCATTCGTTGAATTGTTCACAGGCAAAGACGGTTTGCTTCACATCTCTGAAATTCAGGAAGAGCGCACTAAAGAAGTTGAAGATGTGTTGAAGATGGATCAGGAGTTGAAAGTCAAAGTTATTGAAATCGATCGTCAAGGTCGTGTAAACTTATCAAGAAAAGTGGTTTTGAAAGAAGAAAAAGAAATCGCTGAAAAAGAAAATCAATAAATATGATTAAAAAATTGCCGGCTTCTGTTGGCAATTTTTTCTCATTAGGGGGTAATTGAAATGCTGAAAACCTATGTATGCAACAATGGGCTGCGCATCGTTTCAGAACACATACCATATTTTCGTTCAGTTGCTGTCGGCGTTTTCGTGAAAGCGGGATCACGCGATGAATCGCTGGAAGAAAATGGATTGACGCATTTTATCGAACATATGCTTTTCAAAGGAACCGAGCAACGTTCCGCCAAAGAAATTGCAAAGGAATTCGACCGCATCGGCGGAGATATGAACGCCTATACTTCGAAGGAATACACTTGTTATTATGCGAAAGTGATGGACCATCATGCAGAACATGCAGTTGAAATATTAGCGGATATGTTCTTTCATTCGAAAATGGATGAAACGGAAATTGAGAAAGAACGGCAAGTGGTCCTGGAAGAAATTAGCATGACCGAAGATATGCCGGATGATGATGTCCATGAACAGCTTTGGCGGGTGATGTACCCTCATCATTCGATGGGTGCGCCGATTCTTGGCACAAATACCACTCTGCAGAGCTTTACGAAAGAAAAAATAGTCGAATTTATGGATAGACATTACACACCGCAAAATACGGTTATTTCAGTGGCAGGCAATATCACTCCAGAGTTGATCGGGCTGATTGAGAAATTGTTCGGTTCGTTCCAGCGCAATCAAATCCAATTGCTGCAGCCAAAACCTGATTTCTCTTCCGGTTATTCCTATAAGAACAAAGAAACCGAACAAGGCCATATATGCCTTGGTTATCCGGGACTGGCTATCCAAGACCCACGGATCTATGATTTTGTCGTTCTGAATAACATTCTAGGCGGATCGATGTCTTCTCGGATGTTCCAGGAAATCCGTGAAGAGCGGGGGCTTGCCTACTCCATCTACTCTTACCATTCTGCTTATTCCGATCACGGAACGATAGCGATTTACGGTGGTACTGCGAACAATCAGTTGCAGGAATTGCAGGATGTCATACTTGACCTCGCTGGAGATATTCAGAAAAATGGCGTTACGGATGAGGAAGTAGCGGATTCCAAAGAGCAGTTGAAAGGAAGTATGATGCTGGGTCTGGAGAGCACCAGCGCTCGGATGAACCGCAATGGCAAAAGCGAATTGCTGTTAAGGCAGCATCAAAGCTTTGACGAAATCCTGCAGCGCATCGATGCAATTACGGTCGATTCCACGCAATCGCTTGCAAAACTTTTCGAAGCGGAACCGGCAGTGTCCATCATCCGTTCCAAAGAAGCATCATTGGTATAGCTTCTTAACCGAGAAATTCGATGCAGTAAATCATGAAAATATGTTACAATAGCTCAAATCATCATAGAAGGAGCGAGTTTTGTGAAATCTTATAACGTAGCGATCATGGGCGCCACCGGAGCTGTTGGCCAACAAATGAAAGAACAGCTTGAAAAAAGAAATTTTCCGATAAAAGAAATTAAATTTCTGGCATCCAGCCGAAGTGCCGGACAGGAAGTAGCGTTTAAAGGCCAAACCTATACCGTCCAGGAAGCGGTTCCCGAATCTTTTGAAGGAATTGATATCGCATTGTTCAGTGCTGGAGGCGGCATTTCAGAGAAATTTGCTCCGGAAGCTGTGAAACGCGGGGCAATTGTCATTGACAATACCAGTGCTTTTCGCATGGACAAAAACGTACCGCTTGTCGTACCTGAAGTGAACAAAAGTGATTTGAAAGATCATCAAGGCATCATCGCCAACCCGAATTGCTCAACAATTCAAATGGTTTGCGCGCTGCAGCCTTTGAAGGAGCATTACGGATTGACTAAAATCATCGTTTCCACCTATCAGGCTGTTTCAGGAGCGGGGGTCGGCGCAATCAACGAATTGAAGCGCCAATCTGCAGATTTTGATAATGCGAAGAACGCTGAAGCAGAGATGCTGCCGGTGAAATCCGCAGACCGCCATTACCCGATCGCATTCAATGCTATTCCGCAAATCGATGTTTTCGCAGAAAACGGCTACACGCTGGAAGAGATGAAAATGATTAATGAAACAAAGAAAATCATGCACGATGACCGTCTATCCGTTGCAGCTACTTGTGTCCGCTTGCCGGTTGTGACAGGACATTCGGAGTCCATTTATGTTGAATTGGGTGCTTCTCCATCACTGGAAGAAGTTAAAAACTCAATTGCCGGTGGTCAGGGTGTGGAATTGATGGATGATCCTTCGCAGCAAATCTATCCGATGCCGCTAATGACTGCTGGACTGGACGAAGTTTTTGTGGGAAGAATCCGCAAAGACTTGGACAACCCGAACGGTTATCACCTATGGGTCGTCTCTGACAACCTCGTCAAAGGCGCAGCCCTGAACTCCGTCCAAATCGCAGAAGCTTTAATCGAAGAATCGATTATTTAATCGATGTCCTATAATTTTTCTCTTCTATAATATCCCGAAAATAAACTGGCCTTTTGGCTGGTTTATTTTTTTCTTTGGACTGTTTCCTTCTATTCCCGTATAATAAGTTTTATGGATGTGTACGGGTGAAATTTAGGAGGAAGTAAATTGAGTAAAATTAAAAATGAAGTAATACGAGTTATCCCGCT
>DATHVY010000268.1:0-3333 GCA_035461045.1 Planococcus sp. (in: firmicutes) | reverse complement strand
GTGATCGTATTTACCTTCAAGAATTTCAGAGAATCCTTTGATTGTTTCCTGAACCGGCACATAAGAACCTTTTTGTCCTGTAAACTGCTCGGCAACATGGAAGTTCTGGGAAAGGAAGTTTTGAATACGGCGCGCACGGTTAACCGTTTGCTTGTCTTCATCACTTAATTCGTCCATACCAAGGATGGCAATGATATCCTGAAGTTCTCTGTAACGCTGAAGCGTTTCCTGTACTTGACGGGAAATTCCGTAATGCTCTTCTCCAACGATTTCAGGCGACAAAGCACGTGAAGTTGAAGCAAGTGGATCCACCGCAGGGTAGATGCCCATCTCAGAAAGTTTACGCTCAAGGTTCGTTGTCGCATCCAAGTGAGCGAATGTTGTAGCCGGAGCCGGATCCGTATAGTCATCGGCTGGTACATAAATCGCTTGAATTGAAGTTACAGAACCTGTGCTTGTTGTTGTGATACGTTCCTGCAATTGACCCATTTCACTGGCAAGTGTCGGCTGGTAACCAACAGCTGATGGCATACGGCCAAGAAGAGCTGATACCTCAGAACCTGCTTGAGTAAAGCGGTAAATATTATCGATGAACAATAGTACGTCCGCGCCTTGTTCGTCACGGAAATATTCAGCCATTGTCAAACCGGACAAAGCTACACGCATACGTGCGCCAGGCGGCTCGTTCATTTGGCCAAAGACCATTGCAGTTTTCTTGATAACGCCGGATTCGCTCATCTCGTGGAACAAGTCGTTTCCTTCGCGTGTACGCTCTCCAACACCGGCGAATACAGATAGACCGCCGTGCTCTTGAGCGATGTTGTTGATCAATTCCTGGATAAGAACGGTTTTACCAACACCCGCACCACCGAAGAGTCCGATTTTACCACCCTTGATGTAAGGAGCCAGCAAATCTACTACTTTGATGCCTGTTTCCAGGATTTGAACTTCTGTTGAAAGGTGTTCAAATGTTGGAGCAAGGCGGTGAATCGGGTCACGGCGTTCTGTGACTGGAATTTCTTCACCCAAATCGATTACTTCTCCGAGTACGTTGAATACACGGCCTAGTGTTACGTCACCAACTGGGACAGTGATTGCGCTCCCTATGTCAGTAACTACCGATCCGCGTTGCAATCCATCAGTGGATTCCATTGCGATTGTACGAACTGTATCGTCACCAAGGTGAATAGCCACTTCAAGTGTCAATGTCACTTGAGCTTGTCCTGGACGATCAATGATTACAGTTAGGGCGTTGTAGATCGATGGAAGCTGGCCATTGCCGAACTTTACGTCTACAACCGGACCCATAACTTGAAGAACATGTCCTGTGTTCATGCTGTTCCCTCCTGTCCTTACTTATTTAAAGCCGTTTTCGCTTTTCTATTCGAGAGCCGCTGCTCCGCCTACGATTTCACTGATTTCTTGAGTGATCGCAGCTTGGCGTGCACGGTTATATGAAAGTGTCAATCCGTCGATCAAGTCAGACGCATTATCAGTCGCGCTCTTCATTGCAGTCATGGACGCAGCGTGTTCACTTGCCTTGCCGTCAAGAAGTGCCCCGAAAATCAAGCTTTCCGCGTATTGCGGAAGAAGAACTTCCAAAATCGCTTCAGCGGACGGATCAAATTCATAAGTAGAAGTCGATCCAGTCGGTTTGATATCGGTCAATGGCAATACCTTTTGTTCGGTGACTTCTTGAGAAATGGCTGAAACAAAGTGATTATAGTACATATAAACTTCGTCATACGTACCGTCTGAGAACATACCAACAGCTTTGCGCGTTATTTCTTTAATATCTGCGAATGAAGGATGATCAGGCAATGCGATTGCACTGTCCAGAATCGTCATTCCTTGTTTCGTAAAGAAGTCTCTTCCTTTTCGGCCAACACTGAGAATAACAAATTCATCTTTTGAAGTATGGCGTTCACGGATTTTGTTCATAACAGTACGAAGAATATTACTGTTATATCCGCCAACCAAACCACGGTCGGATGTGATCACTAAGTAAGCCGTTTTTTTGACCGGACGTGAAATCATCATCGGATGAGTCGCGTCATTCGATCCTGCTGCGATGGATGACACAACATCTTGAATTTTCTCCATGTACGGAACGAACGCTTTCGCGTTCACTTCGGCCTTGTTCAATTTCGATGCGGAAACCATTTGCATGGCTCTAGTGATCTGGCTTGTTTTCTTCGTTGACGTAATACGGTTTTTTATGTCGCGTAAAGATGCCACTGGTATTTCACCACCTTATTATTTTTTCTTCTTATCCGTGCAAAGTTAACTTATTCTGATTTAGCGAATGTGCGTTTGAATTCGTTAAGTGCTGCACCAAAATCTTCGTCAGAAGGCAAACCTTGAGTTGTACGGATATGATCTAAAATAGCAGTGTGGTTATTATCCAACCAGCTATAAATTTCGGCTTCGAAACGAACGATATCTTTAACCGGAATATCATCAAGGAATCCACGAGTTAACGCGTAGAAAATGACAACTTGCTTTTCAACCTTGATTGGGGCATTGACACCTTGCTTCAATACTTCAACCGTACGTTTACCGCGTTCAAGCTTCGCTGCTGTTGCAGCATCTAAGTCTGAACCGAACTGAGAGAATGACTCCAATTCACGGAAAGCGGCCAAGTCAAGACGCAACGTACCGGCTACCTTCTTCATCGCTTTGATCTGAGCTGAACCACCAACTCGTGATACGGAAAGACCAGCGTTGATTGCAGGGCGTACACCCGCGAAGAATAGATCGGACTGAAGGAAGATCTGTCCGTCAGTGATTGAAATAACGTTTGTCGGAATATAAGCAGAGATATCGCCAGCCTGCGTTTCAACGAACGGCAATGCTGTGATTGATCCTGCTCCAAGCGTTTCGTTCAATTTTGCAGCGCGCTCCAATAAGCGTGAGTGCAAGTAGAAAACGTCACCTGGATAAGCTTCACGGCCCGGAGGACGACGAAGCAATAGTGATAATTCACGGTAAGCCGAAGCTTGTTTCGTCAGATCATCATAGACGATCAAGACGTGCTTGCCTTCGAACATAAATTCTTCAGCCATTGTAATTCCGGCGTAAGGAGCCAGGAATTGAAGTGGTGAAGGCTGAGATGCCGATGCCGTTACGACGATTGTATAGTCTAACGCCCCGTTTTTACGGAATGTTTCAACTACGTTACGTACTGTCGATTCTTTTTGGCCAATCGCAACATAGATACAAATCATATCCTGGTCGCTTTGGTTCAAAATTGTATCGATGGCTACAGATGTTTTACCAGTCTGACGGTCACCGATGATCAATTCACGCTGTCCACGGCCGATTGGCACAAGA
>DATHVY010000267.1:0-11145 GCA_035461045.1 Planococcus sp. (in: firmicutes) | reverse complement strand
GCTGGTTTTACCTACTCGCTGTCTTTATCATCATTATCTTCTTGATCGGGATTTCTGTCAGCAAATATGGCAGTATCCGGCTCGGCGCAGACAGTGACCGACCAGAGTTCCCTTTCTTTACATGGATCGGAATGTTGTTTTCTGCAGGTTTTGGTGCAGGCCTTGTATTCTGGGGTGTCGCAGAACCAATGAGCCACTTTTTCACCACGCCTTTTGATAATCCTGCACAGACAGAAGAAGCTGCCCGAATTGCCATGGGCTACTCATTCTTTCACTGGGGTGTCAGTCAATGGTCGGTTTTCGCGATTGTCGGTCTCGTAATCGGATTCCTTCAATTCCGCAAGAAAAAACCCGGTCTCGTTTCCACAGCACTTGAACCAATAGTCGGCAGTAAGCCATTAGTGAAACATTCAATCGATTCTTTGGCTGTTATTGCAACAGTGATGGGGATCGCGACTTCCATCGGTTTAGGTGTTCTGCAAATGAGCGGTGGGTTGGACGCAGTCTTTGGCACAGGAAATTCGTTCGCAGTTCAACTGTCCATTATCGGTGTCATGTTCATCGCCTATACGCTATCGTCATCCACAGGTCTTCATAAAGGAATTGCGTACTTGAGCAACTTGAACTTGGGACTTGCTTTAGTTTTAATGGTCTTTGTATTTATCGCCGGACCCACAGTTTTCATCTTGGAAACATTCACGCTGGCAGTCGGAGATTATTTAACGAACTTTATCGCTTATAGTTTACGTATGGAACCATACATCGCTGGAGAATGGGTGCAAGGCTGGACTATTTTCTATTGGGCCTGGGCAATCGCCTGGTCACCATTTGTTGGTGCCTTTGTTGCCCGTGTTTCTAGAGGGCGGACAATCCGTGAATTCGTCATGGGTGTCCTCGTCATTCCACCGGCCATTGCCTGTGTTTGGATCGCAATTTTTGGCGGAACGGCACTTTGGTATGACTTGAATGCTGGAACTTCCATAGCCGAGGCGGTGGATGCAGATCTCACCACAGCATTGTTCCAGACGTTTGGTGTGTTGCCTTTAACAACAATCATGTCCATCTTGGCAATTCTATTGATCTTTACATTCCTGGTAACATCAGCTGACTCCGCCACATTTATTTTGGCAAGCATGACAAGCTACGGCAGCCTGACACCACCAACTTTCTTTAAAATCATTTGGGGTGTATTATTGGCAGCCATCGCGGCAGTCCTGCTTTACGCAGGTGGTCTTGGTGCATTACAAACAGCTTCCTTGATATCAGCCCTGCCATTCACCTTGCTCTTGCTCCTGATGGTCGCATCTTTCTGGAAAATCATCAGAAACGAATCGTTGCCGATCAAGAAATCTGATCTGCGCAGATTCAAGCGTCTTGAAAAAGAAGCGAACAAGCAGCAGAGAAAATAAGAAAAGCGAAAACGGCCGTGTAGCTCTGACGGGCATAAGGCAAACCAGCGAAGTGGCGCTCTTTGCCACACAGCTGGGATGACTTATGACCTGAGGGGCTGGCCGTTGGAGTCTAGACAATAAGAAAAGCGGAAGCGCCCGTTTAGCCCCGACAAGCGCTGGAGGGCTTGCCGGTAATGGCGTTCTTTGCCATTACCGGCAAGTCCGAAGCGACTCGAGGGGCTGGGCGCTGGAGTCTAGACAATTAGAAAAGCGAAAGTCCATGAAAAAAGTTACGCTCTCTAATAAAATAAGAAAAAGACTTCCAACCTTATACTTAAAGGTTGGAAGTCTTTTTTGTGTTTTTCTATCTCTTTTCTTCGTTGATCAAACGAACTGTTTCATCAAACTCTTTCGTGATTTCAGGGTTGTCTTTAAACGTTAATTTACTTACGATGGCTGCTACGATCAAACAAAGCAGGAAGCCTGGAATGATTTCGTAGACGCTTCCCATGAAGTTCGTGAAATCATTCGCCCGGCCATCGTCAGGAGAAGTTGCGATGATATCCCACAGAATCACTGTGGCAGCACCGGCGATCATTCCCGATAACGCACCCATCGCTGTCAACTTACGCCAGAACAGTGACAATAAGATAATTGGTCCGAATGCGGCACCAAAACCTGCCCATGCATAGGCTACCAGGCCTAGAACGGTATTGTCCTGTTCCCAAGCCAAGGACCCTGCAATTACAGCAATAAGAGCTACTGCCAGACGTCCCAAATTCACGTATTGCGCAGAAGTAGCTTCTTTTTTAAACGCAATTTTATACAAATCTTCGACCAAAGCAGATGAACTAACGAGCAATTGAGATGAAATCGTGCTCATGATCGCTGCTAGAACTGCTGCCAGAACAATACCGGCCACAAACGGATGGAAAAGGATCTGGCTCATTGCCAGGAAGACCGCTTCCGCGTCGACAAGTTCTGCGGTCGGATTCTGTTGGAAATAGGCAATCCCGACAAGAGCTGTACCAACAGCTCCTAGAAGACTTAAAATCATCCAGCCAATACCGATTTTACGGGCTTGTCTTACTTCTCCCAGAGTTTTGATCGCCATAAAACGGACGATGATATGAGGCTGACCGAAATAGCCGAGCCCCCATGCAGCGGCCGAGATGATACCGATTGTCGATGCGCCAGTAACCAAGTTCAACATGGCCGGATCCACTTCCCGTATGCTGGCCGCTGTTTCTCCGATACCCCCGGTCGCGAAAATCCCGACTAACGGAACAGCAATCAATGCCAGGAACATCATCACACCTTGGACAAAGTCTGTGTAACTGACCGCAAGAAAGCCGCCAAATAGCGTATAACCGACAACAACGGCTGAACCGATCACCAAACCTACATGATAATTCATCCCAAACGAACTTTGGAAAAAGATTCCCGAAGCCACCATTCCGGATGATACATAAAACGTGAAAAAGATTAAGATAATAATACCCGAAACAATTCGCAATAAACGTGATGAATCTTTTAGACGGTTTTCCAAAAAACTTGGAATCGTAATGGAATCACTTGTAACGAATGAATAAATTCTGAGTCTTGGAGCTACAAAGAACCAGTTTAGATAAGCTCCGATCGTCAAACCGATCGCGATCCATACTTCGACCAGACCTCCCAGATAAATGGCTCCTGGAAGTCCGAGCAATAGCCATCCGGACATGTCTGATGCACCGGCACTTAGCGCAGCCACTGATGGCCCGAGTCCCCGGCCACCGAGCATATAGTCGGATAAATCGGTAGTTTTTCGGTAAGCGTACACACCGATTAATATCATGGCCGCCAGGTAAATAAGAAGTGCTATGATTTGATACGTTAAATCTGTCATCTTACCTCCCCCTTCTCTGTTACTGTATATTGTATCATCCTGTTACTTTAATTCCAGTACATTTTTTGTTTCACTTCCTATTTAACTGGGGAAAAGTAAGTCAAGGAGGCGATGAAAATGCCATGGAGCAAACAGGATTACCCAGATTCGTTCAAGAATCTTGATAGGGATGTGCGCAACAAAGCCATTGAAATTGCGAATGCATTACTGCGTGAGGATTATGATGAGGGCCGTGCCATTTCAATTGCATTGTCCCAGGCCAAGAAAACTGTTCATGGCGACGGGGAACAGCCGGTATATGAAATCAGGCCACACGACGACGGCTGGCAACTGAAGAAGAAAAACAGCAAAAAAGCCATCTTAATCGAAGAAACAAAGGCCGACTTGATGCAAGAAGCCAAACGCTATGTCAACAAACACGACGGTCTACTGAACATCTATACAGCAGACGGCGACCTGGAGGAAACGTTGTATAAAGACCGATGAAAACCATCGAAAACACGAAAACTCCGCTGTCATAAAAGACAGCGGAGTTTATTGAAATTGTTTCATTTAAACCAGCCTTTTTCTTTGAAACGGGAGATGGCTTCGATGCGGTTGCCGACTTCCAGTTTGTCCAGGATAGTTGAAATGTAGTTTCTCACCGTACCGGCGGTGATGAACAATTCGCCGGCAATCTCCTTGGTACTGCGACCTTCCGCAATCAATTCCATCACCTGTTTTTCACGTTCCGTCAATGGGTTTTCATCTTCAAACGCCAGATCGACCAGCTCTGGGGCATAGATGCGCCGCCCTTCCATAATCGTTCGGATCGCTCTTGCCAAGTCATCACTTGGGCTGTCTTTTAACAAATAGCCGCTGACGCCGGCTTTTCGTGCCCGCTCAAAATAACCGGAGCGGGCGAATGTTGTCAGGATGATTACCTTGCAAGGATGCTCCTGTAAAACCTCTGCGGCATCAAGTCCGCTTTTTATGGGCATTTCAATATCCATGATGCAAATATCCGGCTGAAGTTTTTCCACCAGTTCAATGGCTTCCTGCCCGTTTGCCGCTTTACCGACAACTTCCATGTCTTCCTCAAAATCCAGTAATGAACCAAGAGCTCCGAGCAGCATCCCCTGATCTTCAGCCAATACAATCCGGATCATACAGACTCCTCCTTCGAATGATGTTGTATAACATTCGGTACGCGAATGTTCAAGGTCGTTCCATCCATCACTTCTATATCCATCTTGCCGTTGACGAATTCCAGTCTTTCTCTTATTCCTGCCAGCCCCATCCCTTTATGGACATGGCCGGTTTCAGAAACTCCGATTCCGTCATCCTGCACCTGAACCAGCACTTCTTCCGAGTTTTGCTTGATCAAAATTGTACAACGTGTCGCACCACTGTGCTTGACCACATTGGTCACCGCTTCTTTCAGGCACATGCTGAGAACGTTCTCCACCAGAAGCGGCATATTGCTCAATTTTGCGCTCCCATAAAATACAAAATCGATCTCGGCAGCTTTCAGGATTTGATGGACTCGGATCAATTCATCCGCGAGTCTCGCTCCGCGCATATCGGATACCAGTTCCCTCACTTCTTTCAGCGCAGTTCTCGCGGTTTGCCGAATGTCTTCTATTTCTTTTTGGGCTCCCTCCGGATTGCGCGAAATCAGTTTTCCAGCCAAATCACTTTTCAATCCGATCAGCGATAATTTTTGCCCTAATGTATCGTGCAGGTCTCGGGCGATGCGCTCCCGCTCTTCAATCACCAACAATTGGGAAATACGCTTGTTTGCATCTTCCAACTGGCCTTCCAGCTTCTCCCGCTTGTGCCGATTATACGTATTAAAGGGCAATAAGATGACGCCTAATACCGTCAGCACAACAAACGGAAGCTGTGACATATAATCATCTGGATAGAAAATGAAACCGATGATCACCGCAGTCACCGTCGTACCGATGTGAATGCCATACACGATGAAAAAGCCGGCTTTGTTTCTAATATTTCCGATGAAGAAAGCCAAAAATAGGGCTAGATATACATAGCCGAATAAATAAATCAAACCGATATTGATTGTCATTTCAATGCTGATCCACAAATATACCGAACCACTCCGGGAATTAAAGGATAATCGGTAGGATACAAAGAAAAGAATCAGTAAAATGATGCCTACAGCGATCTCCAATACCGAAGATGATCTGAAGATAAAAAAGAACGGTAAAATACAAAAAATCACCCATGCATAAAGGCTGAGCCACGGGTTTTTCGGGAAAATCTGGTACCAGCTTTGCATAAGCTCCCCCTCACTTCTCTCTATAATCAATCATAACAAAATTAGTACATAAAGAAAAAAGCATTCATCTCTGAATGCCTTCTCTTTTGAAATTTATTAAGCTACAGCTTTACTTGCCCGCAATTGTTCTTTAATATCGCCGAACGTTACAAACGTTTTGTTTTGTGCATCATATAATTTGTAGCGCAGTGATTTCAAACTCGATCTGAGTGTAATCGTGGTCGCCTTCTGCAAAGGCGGCGTGGATTCATGTGCTTTTTCCAAATTATAATTTGGCACTCTCGGGCTTAAGTGATGGACATGGTGGAAACCGATGTTGCCGGTAACCCACTGCAATACTCTAGGAAGCTGGTAGTACGAGCTTCCATCAACCGCAGCTTTCACATAATCCCATTCGCTTTCGTCTTCGAAATAGGAATCTTCAAATGTGTGTTGTACGTAGAACAACCAGATACCGAATGCTCCAGCAGTAAACATTGTCGTTCCTTGAACGATAAGGAATGCTTGCCAGCCGATCGCCCATATGATGAGCGCATAAAGTACAACTAAAGCGATATTGATGAAATACGTGTTATTGCGTTCTTTTTTGCGTGCGTCTTTACGGTTGAAGCGGCTTGAAATCAGAACCAAGAACAACGGCCCTAAACCGAACATGACAAGCGGATTGCGGTACATACGGTATTTCAACCGGTCCCATTTAGACGCCTCTACATATTCATCGATTGTCATTACCCAAACATCGCCAACTCCGCGCTTATCCAAATTTCCGCTGGAAGCGTGGTGGATGGAGTGCTCGCGTTTCCACTTTTCAAATGCGAACAATGTCAAAATCCCTGTGATTGTACCGACAATGGAATTCGCTTTTTTGTTTTTGAAAAAAGATCCATGTGTACAGTCGTGGAAAATGATGAACGTACGAACTACAAATCCTGCTGCGACAACCGATAAGGCGATGGTCAGCCAGATAGAAACGCTTAATGCCTGATAGGCAAGAAACCAAAATAATAGAAATGGGGGAATTGTATTTATCAATTGTCTTACGCTCGCTTTTACATCAGCTTTTTCGAATGGCGCAACAAACTTACGTAATTGTGCTGTTTTTTCTCTGCTCATTTCGGTTTTTCCTCCTTATACGGGCATCTCTTGGCCCGGATAACTTATTGAGTTAATCATAACCAATCCGGCAAGCTGCGATAAGTCATAAACGTTTGATTGTATACATGACACTTGTCATGTATTAGCGGAGTAGTATGATGAAAGGCTGTAAATTGATGGCAATTGCATGTATAATCCAGTTAACAGAAAAATCAGAAAAGAGGGGTTTTTATGGAAGGCGTTTTTGCGATATTCATGGTTTTTTCCATTCCACTCGTGGCAATTCTTACTCATCATTTCAGAACTATGGCAAAGATGAAGCAACAAGCCATCGACAGTGAAATTGAGCTGGAGAAATTAAAGCACGAGAATTATGTGATTGAGACCCAGAAGCTCAGACTGGAATTGGAACAAATGAAATTGGATGATGCACAGAAAGAACAAAAATCGCTTCCCAAATAAAAAAATCCGGATTTGTCTATCCGGATTTTTTACTTTAAGCGAATATGCTCGTTTCGATTTCCTTCAACCCATAGAAGTAGCCCTTCATATCCATCAACTCTTCGTATGAACCTTTCTCCGCGACCTTGCCATCCTCCATGACAACAATCTGATCCATCTTTTCCAGACCAGCCAAATCATGGCTGATGATGATAAACGTGTGATCCGGGTGCTCAGTGAAAAGTCTGTCGTAAATCTTGCGGGAAGTCACACTATCGACAGAAGAAACCGGTTCATCCAACAACCACAGCGTTTGTCCTTTCAGAATCGCCCTGGCGATAGCCAGCCTCTGCTTTTCTCCGCCGGATAAATTCCCGCCTTTTTCTTCCACTTTTGAAGACAGTGAAAACGAATGTAACTCGACAGCCCTGAGCGCTTCTTCGATTTCTGCGTCCTCCGCTTCTTCTTTGGCAATCAAAAGATTGCTGCGAATCGTACCATAGAAGAAATGATTTTCTTGAAGGACAATATTCGACCGGCTCCACAATGACTCCGGATCAACATTCTCTCCACGGGTTTCGCCATAATAAATTGCACCATTTTGGGGTGGGAGCGTTCCCAGCAAAAGTTGCAGCAACGTGGATTTTCCTGATCCGCTTGGACCCACGACTGCCGTCTTGGATCCTGGCGCGAAGTCGATGACCGCTTGATCAACAGCGGGGCGCCCTTCTTGATCATAGCTGAAAGAGACTTCTTCGACTGAAATCCCGAACGGCCCCTCGTGGATTATCCCCGCAGAATCGGAATTCACTTCTTCTGCCACAACCTCATCCAGACGCTCTGCAGCTTTTCGGCTTTCTTCATAGTGGGCAGGAAATGCTGCCATTGGTCCGACGTTTTCAAAGACCGCCAGGGAAATCATGACCAGCATCGCCAAGAACAAACCGTCCAGTTGCCCAGCAGCCACAAAATAAGCACCCAGCCCAAGCACTATCCACGAAACCAGCAAAGCCGAAAGCCCGTTGACCGTCTGGCTGAAACTAGCTTCCTTTCCTTCTTTCCTTCGTTCTTCGGCGTATAGGCTTGAAGCTTTCTTCAGCTCTTCTTCCCGGTTGTCCAATTGCTGATAGATTTTCAAATCGCGGAAACCGTATAGAAACTCCGTCGTTTCGGTTGATAAAGCGCCTCTGGCAGCTCGGATCTGCCAGTCCTGTTTACGTCTGCGAACAGCAAAAATTGCCGGGATGATAAACACCGTCAATAACAATCCAACAAATAATGCCCATGCGATGTAAACGGAATAATAGGCAGTGAACAAGATTGTGCTGACAAACACAAGGACCAATACTACCGGCGGATAAAAGACCCTCAGCAAAAAGTTCTGTAAACTTTCCACATCGCCCACAATTCGAGCCAGCAGATCGCCGCTCCGATGCTTGTTGAAAATCCCAGGTGCGAGCGGTGCAAGCTTGCTGAAAAATTCCACCCTCAAGTTGCTAAGCATCGAGAATGTCGCCCTATGTGAGAACAGCCTCTCGCCATATCTGCTCACCGCGGCAGTGATGCCGAACAATTTTAAACAAGCTGCCATGATCACCAGCGTCGCCATCTGGCTCGTCAACGCTGCTTCAGATATCAGGAAACCGCTGGAAGCCAGCAGCGCTACAGCTGCAGAACCAGCTATGAATCCAAAAACAACAGCCAATGTAACATCTCTTTTTTCCATGAGGGTCAGCCGCAGAATATTCTTCAGTTCACCCATTGCGCGCTCCCCCCTTGTTGTGTGTACACCATTTCCTTGTATGGCTCGTATTTCTCCATCAGTTCATCATGTGTTCCGGCTGCCGCCAACCTGCCTTCGGACAGAATAAGGATCTGGTCTGCATCTCTGATCGTGTGCAGTCGGTGCGCTACAGTGATGACCGTCGCCGTTTCACTTATCTCTTTCATGGACTCCTGCAAAATTTGTTCGGTTTTTAAATCCAAAGCTGTTGTCGGCTCATCAAATAATACAATTGAAGGATTCTTCAAAAAAGCCCGTGCCAACGCAATCCGCTGCTTTTCTCCTCCAGACAAGCCCCTTCCCGCTTCTCCGATTGGCGTATCAAATCCCCGCTTTAGCGAATGGATCAATTCGGCAATGCCTGCTTTTTCAGCCGCAGCCACCACTTTTTCAAAAGGCACATCCTGCTTTGATCCCACAGTGATGTTCGCTTGGATCGTTCCCGCAAACAGGTAGGGATTCTGGGAGATATAACTGAGCTGATCAAACCAGGATTCTTCACTGAAAGTCTCTCTTGGTTTGTTGTCAACGAGCAATTCCCCTTCTGTTGCGGGCAGCAAACCGGCCAGCAGATGAAGCAAGGTTGATTTCCCGGCACCGCTTTCCCCAATGATCGCAATATTGCTGTAAGGCGGAATTTCAACCGTAACCGGCTTCAATTCGAATTCATTCTCATCATACTGAAACCCCAGCCCTTTTAAGGAAAGGCTAGGAGGCTCCGAAGCGAGACGATCGTCACCCCACCCAATCGTCCGGGATTTCTTGCCGAGCTCCACGAAAAGCTGATCCGCAGCTGCCACGCCGCCACGTGCAGTATGAAACGCACTTCCAAGTTCCTTGAGCATATTAAAGAAATCTGGCACTAGGATCAACACAAAAAACGCGGTGAAAAAAGTGATGTTTCCGAAGACTACAAGCTGCAATCCAATCTCTAGCGCGATGATTCCGATGCTCAACATCGAAATGTATTCAAGCATGAGAGAGGAGAGGAAAGCGGATTTCAAGACTTCCATCGTGGAGTCCCTGAATTTCAAACTGTTTTCCTCGATTACTCGCTCCTGCTTTTTCGTTTGGCCAAAAATGCGCAGCGTGGTCAGTCCTTGAAGTACGTCCAAGAAAGTTCCTGAAAAGCGATTCAGCTCTTCCATTTGGCCATCCGCTTTTTCTTTTGTCCGTTTGCCCACCATCGCCATGAAAATCGGAATGAATGGCGCGGTAAGTAAAATGATTAATCCCGTCTGCCAATGCAGCGTGAAGATGACCGCCAGCAGCATGACCGGAATGATGTAGCTTTGAATCAATTGCGGAATGTATTTGCTGTAAAAGCCGTCCACTTCATCGACCGAATCCAAAAGCAGGCTCACTTTTTGTCCAGACTGGCCTTTGGCGGCCGTTTGAAGCGGATTGTGTGCAAACTTTTCGATCAGTTTATGGCGGATTTCTTCCTTTACGTCAAAAGCCAGGTTGACTCCAGCAATACTGATGGCGTATCCACATATCGCGCGCAACAAAATGGCTCCGAGTAAACCAAACAGCAACGGTACAATCGTTTCGAAAGATGATCCCCTTAGAAAAACATGATCGGCAATCCATACGAAAAACAGCGCCTGGCCGATGGTGGACAAACCTTTTAAGATCGAGGCGGCCACAAGAAGGGCCATTATATGTTTTCGTTCAAAAGCCAGCTTTTTCAAATCACCCATGCTGCACTCCCCTTTTTACCTAGTACTTCAATTATAAGGCATGCGGCATCGCAAGTTCTTTTCAAGCGGTTCGCAGCGGTCCTGTTTCTGCCTTCTTTGTTACAACGTTGTTCACATATAATTCAACACCCAGGTTCTAATGAAGAAATCCGCCAAAAAGAGCTGCCCTTTGTTTAGAGCAGCTCTTTTCGTATATGGATCTATAACTGGAATTGCGTTCAGGCATTGGAATCTAGTATTTCACTCCAGGTATTAACCATTTCCCAAGACAAATCCGGTACAACAGCCGACCAATCCTGTCCGGCTGCTTCTCCAACAAAAATGATTGCCGCAAAAAAGAGGAAACTAAGTGTAAAGACGAGCACATAACTTTCAACAGACTCTCTCAGGTAACTTTTGTTCTTCATATCCATTCTCCTTAACTATGAATTTTATGATCGGCTCTCTCTTCTCTTTTCTTTTTTATACTGATCAATGCACCAACCAGAACAATCAGCAAGAGAACGCTCCAAAATGTAATTTTCCATGGAGTGGAGTGCGCGAACTCATGAGGCAGCAAGCCT
>DATHVY010000266.1:0-1544 GCA_035461045.1 Planococcus sp. (in: firmicutes) | reverse complement strand
TCTTCTTCTTCTTCAACTGCCGGTTCTTCCACTGGCGGCGCCGCTGTTTCCGGCTCGTCGCCCATGAACTGGGCAGCCGCGAATCCGGTTCCGCTTAGGAGGAACAGGAGAATGAATATATATAAAAAATTGCGCTTCTTCGATTTCTTTTTCCTTGAAGCTGTCATTGACCTGCCGCAATTGCTGCAAAACTTTGCACCTTCGTTATTCTGTTGTTCACAGTTCGAACAAAGCATAGACGAACCCCCTGTTTGATTTTATTATCTGGATGTCACAATCATTATAAACCGCATGGTGGTAAATAACTAGGTAATAAAGTATTTTTATATCAAAAAATCCCTGTCTGTTTCCTCTTTTTGTCGGGAATGTTACAGGGTAATATTATTTTGGTTGAGTTTCTTCTATATAATAGTCACGTTTTGGAGGTGCTTCTTTTGGTTTGGATTACAGATGTTATATTTTTATTATAGATTTCTGAATATTGACATTTTGGCTATCAATTTGAATACTCCAATGGTAAACTGTCATTGTTAGCAGATAATTACCATTTCGAACAGTTTCGTACATAACCAATACGAGAGGAGAATTGCTATGAGATTTGTTTCTGTGTTCGCCGCAGTGGTCCTGATGCTCAGTGTTTTGACCGCTCCGGCTTCCGTCGCATCCCATTCCAACAGTGATTCGAAATACAGTGAGGAGATCCAGTACTTAGTGGATCGGGACATCGCCACGCTGGACAAGGACGGCAGCTTCCGTGCCCATAAGAAAATTTCGCGTGCCGAAGCCGCGGTGATGATCGGCAAACTGAAAGGGTTGGACGGCACGCCGAAGGACACCGGATTCCGGGATGTGCATAAGCGCGACCGTTCGAGCGGTTATATTGCCGCTGTGGTGGAAGCGGGTTATATGGAGGCATACCGCGGTGACAGCTTCCGGCCGAACATGAAGCTATCGCGCAGTGACACGGCCATCCTGCTGAGCCGGGTGTTTGATCTGGCGTTTTCGTTCAATCACCAGCTTCGCGACGTGCCGGAGGACCACCCTGCTTATGAGGCCATCGGGAAAATGATGGCCGGGAACTTTATGATCGGGCGCGCGGACGGCAGTTTCCGGCCGGACAAACGGGTGTCGCGCGGCGAGTTCGCGGCCTATGTGGCGCGCGGGCTGGAACCGGCTTTCAAGAATGACGTCCGGATCGAGCATTCGTACATGAAGGATAAAACGAAAGCTTACACGTACCGGATGAACGATGGCACGACGGCGACCCACCGCTATGTGGATGTGCCGAACCGGGGAGATCTGGTTTACGGCTTTATGTGGTTTGGTGAAACGAGTGACGGCTACACGTTCGAGTATGCGGAGTTGGAGACGTATAATTTATTTGCGATCGGCTATCCGTATTCGGAGTATGATACGCTGCTTGTTTATCCGCTGGAGGTTGGCACAAGTTTCCGCGGCGGCTATGAGGATTCCCCGCTGCGCACTGTGACTGCGGTTGGGGTGACTGTGGAGACGGAGTACGCCACTTTCGAGAATGCGACAGA
>DATHVY010000265.1:0-9807 GCA_035461045.1 Planococcus sp. (in: firmicutes) | reverse complement strand
TTGCCGCTTTTCCAATAAATGAAGGACAGCTTCAACCTGAAATCCGTTCTCCGTATCATGGTGATTTTATACTTACACCCGATTTGACTATTTCACCTGATGGGAAATACTTGCTTAACGGTTATGGCCATATGTTCAGCTCCGAAACAATGCGCCATATGGGTAAACTTGATCGGCATTTCTCAAGTATTGCCATTGATACGAACTATGGTGAACTTTATACAGCTAACAGCAGCAATCTCATTACCGCATATAACTATCCAACTTTGGAGAGCTTTGCGCAAATGACTTCATATGGCAATATTGAAAAAATGTTCTATGATAGTAATAGCGATGAATTGATTGCACTTACGAAAGTGAATTTCGGTAAATCAAACTATTCACTTACGGGCATCGAAAAAATATATTTTGACACAGAGTAACACGGCATTAAACCATATATTAACTATTGACAGCGCTTGAATTGAAGTCACTCGGTTGACCGGAGGCTGATCAAGATGAAACTGCCAAAAAAGAAGTTCAAGAAAACGAACCGCAAACAACTGAAATTTTTCCACTCTCCGCTGAAAAGGCCAAGATGGAAAAAAGGACTGCTGAAAAGACGCAGCAAAAAACCTCTGACCACAGATCCCGATAAGGGAGCTGGCCAGAGGTTTTTTGGTTGGAAAATTACTTGTTATTGCCTTTATTGCGGCTGTTGCCTTTTCCAGGCTGCGCAGCTTCAGGTTGAACCGTCGTTGCATCGTAAATGCTGTTCGCCAACAGGCGGTAGCTATGCTCCGTATGCGCGCGGAATGCTAGGGAGTTCGCGAACAAAGTGTATGTCGTGTCGGCCTGATCCACCGTAAACGCCATTACTTTGCCTTGAGCATACGCGTTATTAGGCCACCAGCCGGCAATGTAGAAATCATCGCTGTCTTTGAAGCTAGCGAGTATCTCTGCGCCTTCTGGGACTGAGTTGATCCATGTGCCTGTCGTAACGTAAAGGTTTTCTTCAGTGTCATAACCAGCAGTCAATCGGTGTTCATTGACCACAGCTTTGACCAACCCTTCGTGGCTTGTGCGTGTAACACCACGTTCAAAACCAGGCAACGCAGCGCTGTTTTGAACGGCTGTCAATGCCGGAGCGCCGATTCCGATAAACGTTTTACCGGAAACGTTTCCTGCATTGAACGAAGAGCCATCGCTTACGATCACGTCTGCTTCCGCTTGCGGCACCAGGTTAAACCCGAGTTGGCGCAGGGAGAAGTTCAGTTGAGCGGAACCGGTAGCCGCTACGTTCGGCTGTGTGATTTTGCTTGTTTCAGCATTTTGTCCATTGCCAAGCGGCAACGAATCAAAATAGAATCGATCTGCATAGGCGCGCAAGTCGCTTGTCGCGACAACATAGTCGCCTTTGACCGCTCTGCCTTTTGTTTCAGTGAACACTTCTACTGTTTTGCCGTCAGCCAGGAGGGCATTGACCACTCTGACTGTATCGTTTGTCGAGTTCGGTAAAATCTGTTTCGGTGTGTTTCCAACCACGTCTCCGGTCGGAGATGTTACCTCCGTTACTGGAGCCGTTTTGCCGTCAAACAAACCTGCTTCACGGACATCCAAAAGGTCGAACCCTCGGAGATCTGCAAAGTTTACGACAATTGGGTCGTACATTGCCGGCCAATCGGAAACATCGTCTCCTTCGTAAAGCATCGCGTTAGCCAAGCCACGTTTTGCCTGATTCATCGGTACGATGAACGTACCAGCCGGATAAGTGGTGCCATTCACAGTGGTTTCTGTCGTTGTTTCTTCTACTAGAACGCCGTTGCGTAGGAGATAGTCAGCCATGTTAAAGGCTTCCAATACATTTTTCTGAACTTCTTCATCCGCAGGAATTACGTAGTAATCCGGGAAGAAGTTTTCGTTGTCCCCGCGCTGGCGTCCGATCGACTCACCCGCAGCGTTGACCAAATGTGAGTCAACTGCACGGTTGTCTTCGTTATTGACGCCGCGTTTGAAGATTTCCAATTGCTCACGGAACAGTTCTTCTTTGTTCTCATGTACAAATTGAGTTGCGCCATATCCGCTGCCGACCAAAGCATTGTAACTTGTCTGGCTCAGTGTCGGAGCTTCAATCGTATGCGCCAGGGAACCGTGAAGCATGCCGTACATCGCTGTGTAAGCAGGCGTCATATCATCCCAGCCCGAGCCGTATCCATCTTTGGCGATGAAATAGGAATCCAGGTCAGAGTTGGCAATGCCGCCGTTTCCAATTGCGTAAGCTTGATCCATCATATTGCCGATCAACAAGTCGTACTCAAAGTTCGGGTTATGCGGGGGAGTTGCAGGCTCGATTAAAAAGCCGTTCACATAGCCATGGAAATCGATGAATGAAAGTGGCGTCCATTTGGAAACCAATTCGTTCACCAGTTGCGTTTCCACTTGCGTTTGGTACGCATTGTCGCGGTTCAAGTCAAAGCCTTCGGCATTCGAGCGGGTGTTGTTGGCTCTGCCATCCGGATTGCTCGTGAACATATAAAGAAGGATGGTATCTTCAAGCACTTCATCCACGTTCAATGTCACGGCATACTCCTCTTCGCCGATGCCATCAGTGTTCATGAATTCCACTTCGTCTTCAAGAGCGAAGCTGCGGAACAATTCCACTTGCACGTCCACGCCTTCCACTTCGTCCGGGTGGATGTTGTTGAACCATACCGGTACTTGATAGTCTTCGAGGCTGCCGTTGTCAATTTGCGCAAGCAGGCCTTCCGGATCTTCCAAAGCCGATGGCAGGGTTTCGTTCAAATATCTGTCGACTGCTGCTTCATCTTTCGCCAAAATCGCGAAATGGATGTCGCGGCCCTCAGTGGATTCGCCGACTTTCTGGTATTCCAGGTAACGTCCGTTGTCCGATTCTTGAGCTGCAGCGAACACATCGTCGATCGCCGGTTTCAATTCATCGTAAAACAAGAACTCATCATAGACGTTCAATTTGACGGAAGTCGCGGCTTTCGTATCCGTTGAGCCATCGATCATCGCCAATTCATAATCGCCGATAAACTGCTGGTACTGCGTGCGGATTGTGCGGTTCGACAAATTGTCTGTGCGGTACATCAATCCAAACTCCAGTACAGCGGTGACAGTGTCAGTTCCTTCTATTAAAGAAGGTTCTTCAATCACAGTGATGAATGGATCGCCGTTATAGTTGGTCCCACCTGTCCATTGCTGCCATTCTGAAAGGGATTTGCCTCCGAATTGGAATTCGATGCTGTCCAAATCCGTTCCTTCACCGAGCTCAGCCTGAACTTCGACTGTGCGGGTTTCGGTCAAAGAAAATAAATCTCTGCTGACTTCCAGCTCCATATCTGCTTGAGCCGTACTTGTTTCAGCAACTGCCATTGTGGGAACCAAAACAGAAACCACCATGACGATCGCCAGCCATCCTGAAAATATCCTTCTCATACGTTCACCTAGCCTTTCAAATTGTTAGTCTTGCTTCTTTAAATATACCAGAGTCCTTCGAAAACCGAAGAGAAAACTGGGAATATTTATAAAACAGTACTTTCTTACAAGATATTGTAAGAAAATAGATGAATAAATAGTTTAATAGTCCTTATATTTATGCAGTTTTAAAAAGTATTTGTCTATATATTGAAAGGTAAATATATAGAGCTGTAGAACAAAATTTGGAAATTATAAACACCGTTTACGGAAATTTCAGAAATTTATATTGACTCTATTTATTATTCCTGATAAGTTATTATTATATACCTAAGGATTATTCAATTATTTGATAAATATAATTTATTGAGTCATTTGGATCAGGTGTATTCTTGGAAATAGATTCATTACTTGGGGGGCTATGGTATGACTGTAGAACAACAGAAAAAAGTATTGATTCTCGGTGGAACTCGTCATTTGATCAATTATGTGGATGCCTTCAATGCGGCAGGAATATATACAATCGTCGCGGATGATATGCCTGGTGCGTCTGCCAAAAAGCATGCAGATCTTCCGTTCAACCACAATCCGGCAGATGTTTTATCGCTTGCTGAACTTGTGAAAGCAGAGGGGGTAACGGGCGTGTTCGCCGATGTGAGCGATATCACAACGTGGAATGCGATTGCCCTGTGCAAAAAAGCAGATCTTCCGTATTACGTGATAAACCAGGAAGTTCAAAAAGATTCAGCCAAAGTCGCTCTGCGCGAATTTTGCCGGATATACAGCATCAAGATTGAAGCACAAGGAGAAGATTCGAGTTCCTTGCAAGCTTTACCTTTTCCACTCACCACATATGTTAAATCCGGTGAGTCGGTTGTCAGTCTGGTGGGATAAAGACCTGGAGCAAACATGCTTCAGGCTTTTTTTTCGCGAATTTTGCTCCTGGTTATTAAAAAAGAAATCCAGGCATTATAGGAAAATAAGGGTGTTTTTTAGCGAAATCTATCGTATTGCCCGGGAAATAGTAGAAATACCCGCCGACCATCAATGGTCAGCGGGTATTTCTATGCCGTAAAACGGCATCTAGGGTATGCGGTGCAGCCTTTGAAACTGCCATGTTTGCCTTTTCGCGCAATGAGAGGCTGTCCGCATTTCGGGCATTGATTCCCTTTGACCAATTTCTGTTTCGACTGCTGCGTTTGTTTGATGTCTTGTACGTGTTTTCTTTTGACATCCCGTCCACTCAATCGGGCTTGCTCAATTTGTCCTGCGTATTGTTCCGCCTGTTGAGCGCTCAAAAATTCTTCGTTATAGGATAGAATGGTTTTCACCAGTAAAGGCGTCTGCAGCACATGGATTTCCTGGGATTGTACGTCGATCGCTTTTAAGGTGCTGTTGCTTGAGAAATTGATAATGGAAATCAAGGCTCTTGGGAAGTCGGGTACGGAGCGTTCCAGCACTTTGATGTGGCCATAATTCTGGTGGATGGGATTTTGAAACCGCTTCTTGGATTTATAGATGGTCTGCGTCCATTTTGATGCTCGCTCCGAACCGAAAATCCAGCCTTTGTAGTTCTTTGTTTCAATAACGAAGATTCCGTTTGTTCCGATGACAATATGATCGATTTGGGCAGTTTTCTCCCCGTTCTGTAATGTAATGTCATGAATTACTTTGAACTTTTCTTTGTCCAGTTTCCTTAAAGCGAAGCGAACCCCGAGTTCCCCGAGAAACCCTTTCACTGTGGGGGACTTTAAGAATATCCCCAAAATGAGCATGGCAATTAAAATTGAAAATGGCATAAGCACCTCTTCTACTATGTATTCCTTTCATTATCCACTTTTGTCAATGAATTTGGAATATAATACCTAAATTTTTCGCGCCAATAGAAAAAAGCCTCGCCATAGTGGCAAAGCTTTCAAAATCTAGTTTCGTAATTTAATGACCAACACGTCATCAATCAGACCAATCGAATCTGCATCCGGCCAAATGGGCATGGAGCGGAACTCGTCGGTTTCTCTTAAGGGTCGCACTTCCTCCGGTTCGATAAAATCATAGGTCACCCCGAAATAATTTGTCATCATGGCCTCGAAATGGTGCGGCTCTCTTAAAAGGTCACGATATAATGGTCCGGTCATAGCCGGAATCTTAGAGGGAATCAGTTCTTCAGAAATTTCAGGAGAAAGGTTTGTCCGGCCCATCACTGCTACCTTTACATCCGGACGATAATCTTCGGAACGTTCGATGCTCATGATGATCCGGTTGGTAAGCGCCTGCGCCCGCTCGAATTTCAATTGCTGGTTCAAGTAGGAGATGTTGGCGATCAGTGCGAAATTGAAGATCACCAGGAAACTCACCAACACAACGCTCCAGGAGGTGATGACCGCTCCTCGTGAAAAGCCATGCAGATTGTCGTAAAACAAGATTGGCAGCATATAAATTGAAAGCAGTCCGAGGATCATCAGCATATGGTAGTTAATCTCGGGAGAGATAAAGTACAAACTGAAAGCCGAAAAAGGCAGGCTAATCATCATGAAACTGGCAGCGAAGATTAGCGGCTTGTTCAGATGAATCCTGTTTTGACGGACAATGAGAACAAATCCAAGAACAATCAGGATAAGAACAGCTGCGTTTAGCACTTCGAAAAAGTTGATTGGCATTTCAGTAAAGAATCCTCTGAAGAAAAAATTGGCATTGCCGTTAAGTATTTTCAGAAATATGCCGGAAGTGCCTTCAGAAGTGTTTCCGATTTCGCCAAACCCCTGATAGCTCGAAGAAGTGATTTCAAAAAAGCTTCGATAAATCAGAAAGGTCAGCGCATACATGCCCATTCCCGTAATTATCAGGATTGCAGTACGAAAGGTCAGTTGCAGAAATGACAATAAATTACCTTGCTTAAAGAGAATTTCTTTGATGACCAGAAGTGTGACCAGTGTCATCAAAAACGGCAGGTTTGCCTGATACACCCCCACGCCTAAATAAAACAGCAGCGCCCCAGGCAGGAATCCAAACGTGAATTTGACAGTTAACAGCAGGGACAAAGCAGTCAGAAATGAAGCTGCCATATAAGCGTCAGCTGTGAACATGTAGGAAAAAGTGGACGTAATGGTCGGGAAAGTGACGATTAGACCGGCTGTCAGGATCACGGAGACTTTTTTTCTAAGCTCGAACAATTCTGTCAGGACCACGGCTGTACCGGCGAGATAGAGTACGGATAATGCGCCAGTGATCCAGGGAAGGTCGAAATAAGAACTGATGCCGCTGAAGAGAAATAAGAAATAACGGCCCATACTGAAATTCTTTTGTTCACCATAAAGATTCATCAGTCCGTCATGGTTTGGCCAAGAGTTAGTGAATATTAACATATTCGTGAAAAGTCCTATAACAATGGCAGAGAAAAATGCCAATTTCCAATGAGGTTTTATAAGCTGGATCCATCGGCTCAACAAATCTTCTGGCATGGTGGTCTCCTTTAAAAATGTAATTTAATGCTATTAGAAAGATTATAACCGATTACCCGCCTCTTGAAACGGGAGCTTCCGACAATTGGATATCATTATCAAAAAAATGATAGGCAATTGCGTGTCGGATGAGATTTTCCAGCTGTTCTTTCATTTCAACGTTGGTCACATGAACTTCCACTTGAAAGTCCAAAGCGGAGTTTCTGAATGCGATAAAGTTTACTTCAGGCTCGCCATCCGGAACACTGTCCATCCTCCGCACTGCATCCAATGCAGCTTGTCTCAGCAGGCGCTCAATCTTTTCCGTGTCGCTGCCATAAGCGACACTAACAGTAACTCGTGCTAACAGCTCCGCGCTGGAACGGTTGCGGACAATCTGCTCGATAAAGTATTGGTTCGGAACGACCAATGTCCCTTCCCGCAGTGTTTCCACAACAGTGGAGCGAAGCTTGATCTTTTTGATCCGACCGATTTTATTATCGATTTCCACCATTTGCCCGACTTCCATCGGACGTTCAAACAGGATGATGATGCCAGAAACAAAGTTCGCGGCGATGTTGCGGACACCGAAACCGATGCCGATGCCGAGTACACTGAAAACCACTCCCACAGCGGTGAGGTCCAGTCCGACGGTGGTAAAGCTGAGCGCCAAAGCCATGAACATGACCGAGTAATAGATGAGCCTGTTAACGGTATAGCTCATGCCTGGATCCACATCAAACTGATTGTAAACAATCGGCATGACGTGTGTGTTGAAGGCTTTGACGATGCGGCTGGCGAAAGTGACGATCAATACGACGACGACAATCAGGAAGACGGTGACTTCCACGCCCTCAGTTTCATAGAATGGATCGAAAAGCCAGTTTTCCTGGGAAAAATAAAACAGGAAGAATAGGATGGACCCATATAAAGCCAGCCAATTCAATATGTCTTCAACAACTGGTAGTATGCGCTCTTTAAATTCAACAGTAGGGGACAGGACCCTTAAGATGAAAATGATGACGGTCTTTACGGCAAAAATGATGGCCAAGTATAGAAAAAACATGAAAAACTCCATGATGGACAATTCCCGTAAAAAGTCCACCCCCTCAAAAAGCTGAGTATTTTGCATGCGGCACCTCCTTTATCAATCGGCGTTCAAGTTCCAAAATTATCGGAAAGTATGTTCAGGGCGCGTTGGCCGGTAGCTTCAGCCAATACATCAACTTTCTTTTGCAATTGCTGAAGGTCCAGTTTTTTCATGTGCTGATTCTGTATATCTTCCAGCAGGTACAGCTGGATATCCCAAATATCCGGGTGGTATTTATCTGGCCCCATCTGGGCAGCGGCAGTTAAAGATTTGGTGATGGATGTCAGGACGGAAATGTCTTGCCTGCCGTAATGGGCCAACTGATAGAACGTTTTGTAAAGTACATCAGGATAGGAAGGGAAGGTATACAGCAAATGGGGATTGCCGTCATTATCTTCCAATGCAAACGGACCGGTTTTCAAATGACCGACTTTGCCCAACAGCCTTCCCATTTTCAGGATGATCTCGTTGGCGGTGTTGGGGTCGTTGATGCCTGGTGAAATGGCTCGCAGCGCTACTTCCACCAATTTCTGCAGAGCAAAGTCCAAATCCTGCTCGGAAGTGCGCTCGTTGCCGACGGAGTAGAAGCGGTCGAACGATAAATCTTTTTCTGCTGTCTTGTAAATGTGGAAAATCGGTTTGCCTTCGAAGAGGTAATCACCGATGCATGCGTCGAATTCGATGAGAATTTCCTGTTCTTTCGCATATTTGGACATTCTTTCAAATGACAAAAATTGCAGGTAGCCCGATTTTTCCGCGACGACTGTTTCTTTTATGCCAGAAGGCTGCCATGAAGAGGGAGACCGGCTGTCATCTGCCTGCAGCTCCTTGTAATTCGAAATGACCTGTTCCGTGTCTTCTTCCAGCTCGGTCACAAGTTTTCCGACCTGCACCAGGGTAGCTATGTAATGAATAAAATAAGCGAAAGTCGCAAGACAGAAAAAAGCGATCAATATGCCGACGAAAGCGGATAGGATGTCTGTCTCGTACAAATCGTCCCGCATGAATAACAGGGATAAGGTGTTATAGATGAATCCGCCTAAAAAAATGCCCAACACCCGCCACGTCAAACGGTCATGAATGAAGTTCTTCAAGGTCCTCGGGGAAAATTGAGAGGAATACATGGTCAGAACCACCAAGATGGTGGAGAAGGTGAAAGTTGTCATGGTCAATAAAGCGGATGACAGGCCACCCATAATGGTTCTGGCAAGTTCTACATTAGTCAGGAGAATCGACGGTATAAATTCTTTGAAACGATCGACCAGCAATAAATCTACATAGAAAAAAGCGATGGATAAGGCGACTGCAATGCCAATGTAAATGGCTGGTGAGAGCCAAAGTTTTTCTTTCAGCCAATAAGTAAAACGCTTCATCTAACTCCTCCTTCGCTGCGGCAAGAATAGTATTTTTTTCCCTTAAAACAAGTATTGCAAACAATTTAAAATACCTTAAAATCCGAGCCAGGCCTCAGTGGAAATATACAGGACTCCAACTGAAATAGACGGAATTATCCATAAACAATTTATTTTCATGTTAAAATACCATTATGCAACCAGAATTCCACAGAATTTCAAAATCCAGCGAATGGAGGAATTTCAATGGCTGAACACATTCATGAAGCTTTGAAAGATCGGGGAATTAAGGTGCCGAAGGAACACGAGGAAATGCTGGCACAGCAATGGCTGGCTGTCGACCAATTAAGAGCTACCATCGATCAGTCCGCATTGAAAGACTATGGCATTGGATTGGTTCATATTCCAGGAGGTGATCGTAAATGACTAATGATCTCGCCGCAAAATCGATAGGCGAACTGGCACCGCTTCTGCGTGATAAGCAATTATCGCCGGTGGAATTGACTGATGC
>DATHVY010000264.1:0-7267 GCA_035461045.1 Planococcus sp. (in: firmicutes) | reverse complement strand
CCGGTTCCTGAGTCTTTGCCGACTCCAGCAGTTTCATTTTCGCCGAATTTATTGTGCTCTGTATTAAACGCAACATCATTTGATTCGTTTGTGTCAACGGTTAGACCGTCTTGAGCTACAGCTCCTGTATCCGCATGGCGATTTCTATCGACTTCGGAATGGTCTGTTAAGCCTTCATTCGTAGACCCTCTCACTCCTGCAGTGCCTGTCGCGCTTGAAGCTCCAGCTACGCCAGTAGCACCTTTTGCGCTGGACGGATCAGAGTACGCATCGTTATCATACGGAGCGTCGCCTTTATAGTTTGCGCCGTATTCCTTATCGACGAATAATAGGATTTTCCCGTTTTGCACTTCCTGATAATAACGGTCCGCTTCTTCTTCATCAACGCCCATACCCGAGAACGCTTGACGAACTGAATCGTTTCCTGATAGGAAGCCCATAAACTTATCCATCCAATTTCCTTCAGAAGATTTATAATCTACATCGGTGCGTCCACGTACCATTGAAATCTGGTCTTCGTCATTTGCCATGACGTACATGTCACTCTCTGCAGCTCCTTGTGCTTTCATTTCTTCGATCTTTCTTAATACTTCTGTTTCACTATCGAATGTTCCCATAAATTTGTTGTCGGCCATTTTATATTCCTCCAATTTTTTTATCGTTTAAAGCTACTCTACTCCTAAAATTACCCGGCAAACTTGTTCTCAAACCTTATTCCACATAAAGAGACAAAAGTCCTATTGACTTTTTTGCCACTAAACTTTCCTATTCCAATGCCGATGCTGCGCCACAGCTTCAATGAAATCAGCGGCAAATAAAGCCGCGTCCTCGCCAGTCACAACGCCTGGCTGTCCTTCCATATGAGCTGCCTCCAGCCATTTCTTTCCTTCGTGGGTTGCGCCGATCGGCTTATAATGATCAAAAGCTTCGCCGATATATTTAGCAGCTTGTTTTGCAAATTCGTCGCTGATGTTCATACCTCCGACCGCATAGATTGCGTCAAACAGGACTGCATCTGTCGTAGTGAAAGTATGGTCCACTTCCATCTCTTCGCCTGAAGTACCGGTTACATTCCCTTGCATTTCGCTGATGATTTCATATTGGATGCCGGCTGACTCAAACTCTTCGAGAACATGTTCCACTTCTTTGGCGTCAAAGTCATTTCCAATCAGCACACCTATTTTACGGGTATGCGGTTTCTTGATGGTGTTCTCCTGGCTTAAAGCGGGAGAGGATTTAGCGGTGCTCGTCTCGCCGGTCTCTGGAGGAACTGCGCCTATGTTCTTGGCAAAAGCCTGGGCCATTTCCAGGTTGACATTAGCAAACATGTCTACGACATTTTGGCGCACACTCATTTCCTTGCATTTGCCCAGCTCGAAAGAGAACGCTTGAATGATGTGTTTCTTTTCTGGCTCGCTCATGCTGTTCCAAAACATGGTAGCTTGTGAAAAATGATCTTTGAAGCTTTCACTTCGCGCTCGGACTTTGCGGCCTTCCACTTTTTCCTGATAATGTTCATAACCGCCATTCGCACGGCTTGTCGGCGAAGGGCTGTTATTCGCAAGTCCGTTCTTATGGTAGGCAACTTGCCCGGTGTTGATGGTCATCCGATTGTAGCCATCGCGCTGATTGTTATGGAAAGGGCAGACTGGGCGGTTGATCGGCAGCTCATGAAAATTCGGTCCGCCAAGCCGGATCAACTGGGTGTCCGTGTAAGAGAATAACCTGCCTTGAAGCAACGGATCGTTTGAAAAATCGATGCCAGGTACCACATGGCCCGGATGGAAGGCCACCTGTTCAGTTTCGGCAAAGACATTATCCACATTGCGGTTCAACGTCATTTTACCGACCATTCTCATCGGCACTTCTTCCTGTGGCCAGATTTTAGTTGCATCCAACAGGTCAAAGTCGAATTTTTGCTCATCTTCTTCCGGTATGATCTGTATTCCCAACTCATATTCCGGAAAATCTCCGCTTTCAATCGATTCATGCAAATCCCTTCGATTAAAATCAGGATCTTTTCCTGCTATTTTCTGTGCTTCGTCCCAGACGAGAGAGTGCACTCCTAAAGTAGACTTCCAGTTAAATTTCACAAAATGAGATTTTCCTTCTGCATTCACAAAACGGAAGGCATGCACCCCAAAACCATCCATCATCCGAAAGCTGCGGGGAATGCCGCGGTCAGATAAGACCCACATGATCATATGGGCGGTTTCCTGATTATGGGCGACAAAATCCCAGAAGGTATCATGTGCTGCGGAAGCCTGCGGCATTTCATTGTGCGGTTCCGGTTTAATGGCATGCACTAAATCAGGGAATTTGATGGCGTCCTGGATGAAGAACACCGGCATATTGTTGCCGACCAAATCATAATTCCCTTCCTCCGTATAAAATTTCGTGGCAAATCCGCGAGCATCCCGAACCGTCTCTGCAGACCCCCTGCTCCCCGCCACTGTAGAAAAGCGAACGAACACCGGCGTTTTCTTGCCTTTTTCAGACAAAAATTTGGCCATAGTCAAATCTTCCAGCGATTCATACGCTTCAAATACACCGTGTGCCGCGAATCCTCTTGGGTGGACTACTCGTTCCGGAATGCGCTCATGATCAAAGTGAGTCATCTTTTCCCGAAAATGAAAATCCTCCATTAACGTGGGACCCCGTTCACCAGCCTTCAACGAAAATTCGTCTTCCGACAGTTTCAATCCTTGGTTAGTGGTTAAATCCTTACCGGAGTCATCTGTCCGAAAGGTTTCCAATTGCTCATCCTTGCTGTTTTCATTTACTTTGCGATTTTTCCCCATTGTGTCACTCCTTTATAAAATGGTCACTTCACTTTATTATTCCCCAGAACAATTCATAAAAACTCGAATAATCAGATTTATTTGATTGTTTTAATATATAATTGCGGTCAATTTAGATAATTGCGGAAATTATTGTAACTTTTCTTCCATTTAATCGTATTATTTATATACACTTTTGCGTTGAAAAGAGGGGAAATGCGTGCGAAGAAATATCTGTTTAGCATTTTTAACGATCAGCCTTTTGCTAGGAGCCTGTACCGCTGAACCTGCAAATTCCGAAGAAGCGACTTTTGAAAGGGTGTCATATGAAGATGCGTCCATCATTCAACATCTGACAATCGATTCCGTCATGGCCGACGGTATTTATTATGGCGTCATTCCAGAGTCCGTATTTTCTCTTACTTCGGGATTTCCAATTGAAAGGGATGACTTGAAACCAGGGGATCTTGTGTTTATCTCACCAGCAAGTCAGTTCAGTCCCAGCGGATCAAACCATAACGCAAAGTCCATTACTGTTCTCGATGACGATAAAAGCCGGAAGATCAGCCGGGCAATCACCCATTTAATGGACCACCAGGAAGTTGGCGAAATTATTTCCCCGGAAATAAAATCCGTAAACCATCAATTGGTGACGGTTCAATTCAAGGAATGCGACACCGGCCAATTGTATGAAAGCATCATCAATGTGAATACTTTCTCCTTTCACATCCAGCCCATCGGCCGGATCAAATAAAATAACCCGCTCTCCCACAAGGGAAGATCGGGTTATTTTAAAAGATGCTTAAATCCCATTCTTTTGAAATCTGACGCAACATCATAGTTCCAGCTGCGCTGTTGCCTTGGATATCGATGGCTGGGCCATAAACACCAATTCCAGCTCCTGCCCGAAACTCGTTGGTCTGGGAGTGCAACTTTGGTGGAACTGCAGCCATAATGCCGCCTGCGACGCCACTTTTTGCAGGAATTCCGACATGCGCTGCGAAATTCCCTGAAGAATTATACATTCCGCAAGTAACCATCAATACTTTTGCAACCTGGGCAATCTCTTCTGAGAAATGTTTGACCCCGGTGATTGGATTGAAGCCATCATAAGCAATGATCAAACCGATCAACGCCAAGTCCTGTGTACTGACTTTTATGGAACACTGGCGGATGTATATATCAAGTGCTTCTTCCACTTCCAGCTCCAGGAATTTCGCTTCTTTCAAATAATACGCCAGCGCACGATTCCGGTGGGAACCTTTCCATTCCGAATCGTAAACTTCTTTATCCAATTCCAGCGGATGTCCCACCAGCTCTTCTAAAAATTCCAGCAAATATTCATACTTCTTCTGTGCATTCATGCCAGGAAGCAGAGCTGAAATCGTGATTGCTCCAGCATTGATAAAAGGATTGAACGGCTTGTTCGGCCGATGAATCTCAAAAGGAATAATCGAGTTGAAAGCTTCTCCAGTAGGCTCAACATCGACCCGTTCCAAAACGAAATCCAGTCCATAGTGGCGGCTCAAGGCGATGAATGTCAGTGCTTTTGAAATACTTTGGAGCGTAAACTCTCTATCCGTATCCCCTGCGCAATAATATTGTCCATCTGCATCCACCATGCAAATCCCAAGTTGGGCCGGGTCAACTTTCCCCAGAGCCGGTATATATTGCGCAGTTGTGCCCAATACGACATGCCCTTTATTTTCTTCAATCCATGCTTCAAGTTGCTGTTGGATTTTTGGATTGTTTTGCATCTTATATCACTCCTCGTCTATCTACTTGCTTATCATGTATGATGTCCGGTGTGCTTGTCAAAGCCCCTGCCCTTTCATTTGCCACAAAATAAAACCCCACACAATGTGTGGGGATCCTTCTAGAGTTTATCATACCATGCTTTGGCTGCTTCCACTTCAGGCGTGGTTAATTGATGGCCGTAGTTTTCCCAGTGAAGCTGGACGGATGCGCCTGCTTCTTTTAACATTTGTTCCAAATCTGTGGACTCTTCGGCCGGGCAGATCGGGTCATTTGTGCCTGCCGCAATAAATACAGGGATACCGGTCAGGTCAGGCAGTTTGGCTTTTCGATCAGGAACCATCGGATGATGCAAAATCGCACCCTTGAGCGCATCCTGATATTTGAACAACAGATTCCCGGCAATGTTGGCACCATTGGAATAGCCGATTGCAATGACATTTGTCCGGTCAAACCCATGCTCTTCTGCAGCTTCACTGATAAAGTTGTTGAGTTCTTCCGTACGCAATTTTAAATCTTCCATATCAAAAACGCCTTCAGAGAGCCTCTTGAAAAAACGGGGCATGCCATTTTCGGAAACATTTCCCCGCACACTCAAAATTGAAGCATCCTTATCGATATGTGAAGCAATTGGCAGTAAATCGTTCTCATTGCCGCCAGTGCCGTGCAACACTAAAAAAGTCGGTTTTCCTTCGAGGCCTTTTTTAAATATGTGTTTCATCGTTAAATTCCTCCTTTATGTTTAATAAAGCTTAGCATGTAATTATCTCGAATTCAAGATATCAGCATGCCATTAATTTCGCATAGTCAGATACTCAAGAAACTTAAACAATTTCAATTCGTCCGCTGGTTGGTGAGGTTCTCCTCTTTAGCCGGGGTGGGATTGGATCGTCACGTTCTTATGTGGAGAGTTTGTTTTAAGTGGTGTCTGCCGGTCGCATTGCGCCCAGCTCCTTGAATTTGGTCGAACGATCATAAATCTCGCTGAGCGATCATAAAAAAATTTGAACGATCATAAAATCGTCTGAGCGATCACAAAATCTCCTGAGCGATCATAAAATTTTTTGAACGCTCATAAGCCGTGAAATCCTGACCTATCCAATCTTCGAATCAGAAAATTACGCCCTTTTCATGGCCCCTTCAATAGCCATTCGCTCGCGAATGGCTTCCTTCAACCAAATAAGGAACTTTTCGCGTGCGAAAAGTCTCTTTTTGGAAGATCTTTGTGCTGTCCTGAATTGGAGCGACGCTTCTGATCTTGAATTTTTTTTGTTCGAGCGAAATTCTCTATAATTTACGTGTTTCTTTATTAAAATGTTCGACCTTATCATGAAAAGAATTATGCTAATCGGTTGATCGTTTGCTAACTAGCAAAAATTAGTTCCTCAATCCCCCAGCTGAGCTGCGCCCTGTGGGTGCTTCCCAGCGCTGCACACTTATATATGGCCACAAAAAAACCATTCGGCAGAAAACTGCCGAATGATCTTTCACCCCCAAAAATATCCGCTAATCCCACCATAGGCTAGAGCGAGCATGATGACAAATGCCGGGTGGACTTTCCTTATTTCCAATAACCAATAGCTGACTGCGATCAACCCAATCGTCTGAATTGCACCTGAGCTTTCATTTGATGTCAGGAAAAATTGAAGCGTCATGACTCCAAGCAACACAGCGATAACTGGGCGAACAAGTTTCGTAATGTTGATGACTCTTGGAGAGTCTTTATATTTCATAAGCCAAGCCATCAAGACGATCATCATAATAAGAGAAGGTGCGACTGAGGCAAATAAGGCGATAATTGCCCCCAGCACCCCTCCTTCCATATAGCCGATATAACCGGCCATCTTGGTAGCAATCGGACCTGGCAATGCATTGCCCAGGGCCACGACTTCCGCAAACTCTTGAGTGTCCATCCAGCCGTAACGCTCCACAACTTCTCTTTCCACCAGTGGAATCGAAGCCGGACCACCACCATAGCCTAAAATGCCAGGAATAAAAAATGCCAGAAAGATAGACCAGTAAATCACTCAGCCTTCCCCCTTTTAGTGATCGGAATCAACACTGCAATTAAAATAATGAGAATCAGGATTGCCGGATGAAGACCCAATACTTCCATCAGTACAATGGCGATTCCCGTGAAAAGCAACGCACGGCCCCAGCCAAGGGATTTACCGGATTTCTTCAGAAAATCCCATGTCATGATTGCAAGCATCACCCCAACCACCGGGACGACCGCTGCTGACATACTCTCAACCCAAGGCAAGTCCTTGTATTGCTGCAGGATGCCGAGCAACAGAATCATCAGCAGCACGGTCGGAATGACCGAGGCGACCAAAGCAATAACGCAGCCGATCATGCCGTTTACACGGTAACCGATATATCCCGCCATTTTGGTGGCAATCGGGCCTGGCATGGTGTTTGCGAGGGCCAACACATCACCGAAGTCATCGTCGGTCATCCATTTGTATTTTTGGACAGCTTCCCTTTGAAATAATGGGATCGCTGCAGGGCCTCCCCCGAAACCCAACATGCCGACACGAAAAAAGGCAGCAAAAATGTCGACATTCAATTTCAGGTCTCCGCCCTTTTTCTCTCCGCTTACCAAGCAGCCACAGAACCATCTGTCCGTGATTCAGTACCGCCTGATAAAACGCCGGTTTTTGGATCACGCCAGATGATCTGACCACGGCCAAAGCTTCCGCCGTCGGTTGTCACTTGAATATCATGCCCTT
>DATHVY010000263.1:0-6187 GCA_035461045.1 Planococcus sp. (in: firmicutes) | reverse complement strand
AAGCATAAAAAAAGTCCGCCATTGTAGAGGCGGACTTTTTTACTATTTACTTGTTCTTAGGTCCGCCCAGTCCACTGATTTCAGGGGCTACGGTGCCGAATTTTTCAAAGTTCTTCTGGAACGACTGCGCAAGATCGGAAGCTTTTTGGTCATAAGCTTCTTTGTCTGCCCAGGCATTGCGAGGGTTTAATACTTCTGTCGGCACATTTGGAACTTCTTTAGGGATTTCAAGGCCGAAGAAGTTTTCAGTTTCAGTTTCGACATTGTTGAGTTCACCTTTGATTGCAGCGCGAACCATTGTTCTAGTGTAGGAGAGCTTCATGCGGCTTCCGACTCCGTAAACGCCACCGGTCCAACCCGTGTTGACAAGGAATACTTGGACGCCATGCTCATCGATTTTTTTGCCAAGCATTTCAGCGTACACTGTTGCATGCAATGGCAAGAATGGAGAACCGAAGCAAGTCGAGAATGTAGCTTCCGGAGAAGTGATGCCTCTTTCTGTTCCAGCCAACTTGGAAGTATAGCCGCTCAGGAAGTGGTACATCGCTTGCTCTTTTGTTAACTTGCTGATTGGAGGCAAAACGCCAAAAGCGTCAGCCGTCAGGAATACGATTGTTTTCGGATGTCCAGCGACAGATGGATCCACGATATTATCGATTGCCTGGATCGGATAAGCTGCACGCGTGTTTTCAGTTAGCGAACCATCATCATAATCAGGAATGCGCGTTTCAGGATCTACTACCACGTTTTCCAATACGGAACCAAAGCGGATTGCATCGAAAATTTGTGGCTCGTTTTCACGGGATAAATTGATGGTTTTTGCGTAACATCCACCTTCAATATTAAAGACCCCGTTATCTGACCAACCATGCTCGTCATCACCGATCAACTTACGGTTTTCATCAGCAGAGAGTGTGGTCTTGCCAGTTCCTGAAAGACCAAAGAAAAGTGTAACATCGTCGTCATCGCCAACGTTGGCTGAACAGTGCATAGGCAAGATGCCTTTTTCAGGAAGAATATAGTTCATGATGGAGAAAATCGATTTTTTCATTTCGCCGGCATATTCTGTTCCGCCGATCAAGATGATTTTTTTCTCCATTGAAACGATGATGAACGTTTCTGAAGCTGTTCCATCCACTGCCGGATCGGCCAGGAACGTCGGTGCATAAACCACTGTGAAATCCGCCTGATGATTAGCAAGCTCATCTTTTGTTGGACGAATGAAGAGCTGGTGTGCGAAAAGGTTATGCCAAGCGTATTCATTGATTGTCTGGATTGAAAGGCGAGACTCTGGGTCTGCTCCTGCAAATCCTTTGAATACATATAGGTCTTCTTTTGTTTTTAAATGCTTGATCACTTTTGCATATAGATTTTCAAAGATTTCTGATGAAATCGGACGATTTACATTGCCCCAATCGACTTTGTCTTTTGAAATCGCTTCGTCTACGATATACTTGTCTTTGGGCGAACGGCCAGTGTATTTACCGGTCTCGGCTTTTACCGCGCCTTCGCGTGTTAATACCGCTTCCCCACGGGATGTAGCTGCTTCCACTAGTTGCGGAACTGATAATTGAACATGTACATTTTCTCCATTTAAAAGATCCTTCAAATTGTTTGCGAAGTTCACTGAAGTCATATATATGTACCTTCCTTTTCGGTTATTCCCATAGTGATGGGGAGGATGTATATTCGAAGATTAGTATAACACATTAAGCTGATTAGTCTATACTAATACGATACATTTTCTTAAAGTTTACTAATAGTATTAATATTATAGAAGATATTTGCACTAATTTATTTGTTAGCGTAAAAGTGATCAAAACCGTTGACAACATGCCCTTGTTTCCGTATGATGAAAAATTGAACGGATACTCTTATTCCGAGCTGGTGGAGGGGGCAGGCCCTATGAAACCCGGCAACCTGCTGCACTATGCAGCGCTGGTGCCAAACCTGACTCAAGGTGATCGGCCTTGGATGATAAGAGTGAAGGGTGCTTACGATGATTTTTCCTTTCCTCATTAAGATGATGGAAGGGATTTTTTTATGAATTGCCCTTAATCCTCGTGTATAAAGGCCACAACGGCTTGAAGTTCAATCCAGAATGTTTGGAACGGACTTGACATGGGAAAACGAGTACCGTATCAATTTCGAGAGCAATCTCGCAGGATATAAGGAGGAAAAATTTTTGGCAAACCGTCGATTATTCACGTCAGAATCAGTAACAGAAGGACATCCGGATAAAATTTGCGATCAGATTTCAGATGCAATATTGGATGCTATCTTAACAGAAGACCCTAATGCGCGGGTAGCGTGTGAAACTACCGTAACTACAGGGCTCGTTCTTGTAGCAGGAGAAATTACAACTTCCACATACGTGGACATTCCGAAGGTTGTGCGCCAAACGGTAAGAGAAATTGGGTATACACGTGCGAAATATGGTTTTGACGCAGAAACCAGTGCAGTCCTTACAGCGATCGATGAGCAGTCACCGGATATTGCTGCGGGAGTGAATGTCGCATTGGAAGCTCGTGAAGGCCAAATGACCGACAAAGAGTTGGATGAAATCGGAGCAGGAGACCAAGGTCTTATGTTCGGTTACGCCAACAATGAAACTGAAGAGCTTATGCCTTTGCCGATTTCGTTGGCACACAAATTGGCACACAAACTAGCCCAAGTCCGTAAAGATGAAATTCTTCCATATTTACGTCCGGATGGCAAAACTCAAGTAACTGTAGAATATGACGAAAACAATAATCCTTTGCGTGTGGATACGATCGTTATTTCGACTCAGCATCATCCTGAAGTCACGTTGGAGCAGATCCAGCGCAACATCAAAGAATATGTAATCAATGAAGTTGTACCAGCTAAATGGATCGATGAAGATACAAAATATTTCATCAACCCGACTGGCCGCTTTGTGATCGGCGGACCTCAAGGAGATGCAGGCTTAACTGGACGCAAAATCATCGTTGACACATATGGCGGTTATGCACGCCATGGCGGTGGAGCATTCTCTGGTAAGGACCCGACGAAAGTCGACCGCTCTGCAGCTTATGCAGCTCGCTATGTAGCTAAGAACATCGTTGCTGCTGGCCTTGCCGATAAATGCGAAGTGCAGCTGGCATACGCAATTGGAGTAGCACATCCGGTATCGATTGCATTTGATACGTTTGGAACGGGCAAAGTCAGCGAAGATGTATTGATCGACTTGGTCCGTGAAAACTTTGACCTGCGTCCTGCAGGAATCATTAAAATGCTTGACCTTCGCCGTCCAATTTACAAGCAGACGGCAGCATATGGTCATTTTGGTCGCACGGATATCGACCTTCCGTGGGAGCGCACTGACAAAGCAGCTCTGTTGAAAGAACAGGCTGGAGTAAATAACTAAAGGAAAGGACGGATCGGCATAATAGCCGATCCGTCCTTTTTTTGGTTCACATGCTTAAAAAGTTTCTTCGTGAATTATTTTTGCTAGTTAGTCTCCTGAACCGATTTCAACTTTGCGACGCGGCTGCTGATGGCTTCGATCAATTCAACCGGGATCGGGAAGTTCATGGCTGCGGGATCTGATTGTACTGCAGCGATGGTGGTCGCCAGTGAATCTTCCGGAATATCGTAGCCGGAAAAATCACTAGGCAAACCGACTTCTTGCTGAAGGCTACGTATTTTTTCAACAACCTCTTCCAACAGAGCTTCAGGAGCTTTGTCTCTTTTATCAAGATCTAAAGCTTGGGCCAGTAACCCGATTTTTTTCAAGTAATGTTGGGGAATCAACTCTATAACATGCGGCAGGAAAACAGCATTCGCCAAACCGTGAGGAATGCGGTAAAGAGCGCCATATGCATGAGCAAGATTATGGACAGGAATCGCATTCAAAGCAAAGCTGAATGCCGTAATTCCCATCGTGCTCGCCTGCAGCATTTCCATCCGGGCTTTGACATTGCTGCCATTTTTAACGACCTCTACGATATTTTGTTCAAACATCCGGATGGTCTGCAGTGCATAAGCATCTGTAAATCCGGTGGCTGTTGGCGACATTAACGCTTCAATGGCATGTGTCAGTGCATCAAACCCAGTGAATGCCGTGATAAAAGGCGGAAGGCCGGTTGTCAAATCCGGATCCAGTACAGCCATGTTGGCGCTGATGAACGGATGAATAATATTGGTTTTAACTCTTTTTTCTTCGTTATAGATAACTGCAATCGGTGAAACTTCCGAACCGGTGCCGGCGGTGGTGGGCACCGCGACGTGGGGAATCGGTATAAACTGGGCTTCGGGCCAAGTGAAATAAGCAAGCCCGCCCGGAATCGCTTCCTTAATATCAGTCAAACCATGATGCAAGGCGAATTTTACGCCCTTCACCGTATCGAGCACACTGCCGCCACCAACAGCGAGCAGTGAATCAGCGCCAACTTCTCTTGCGTAGCGAATTGCTGCATTGACGGATTCACTTCCGGCGTCCTGTTTGATTTCTGTGAAAATCCCGACAAGCTGTGTCCCGGTCCCGTTTTGGGTTAGACGGAATATATCAGCAACTTTATCAACGATGCCGGCATCTGCTAAGCCCTTGTCACTGAATAGAACTACACGTTTTGCGCCAAGCCCTTTTAATAGATCGGGAATTAGCGCTCTTGAGTTTGACCCGCTGTGAATAGCGGTCATCAAAGCGAAATTCGAGTATGTGGTAATCAAGTTCTTTCACCTCTTTTCCAAGATTTATGATTCGTTGTTTTCTCCAGTAAACAGCAAGCCAAAAGCGATTCTCCGTTCAAGTTCAGGAACCATCGAAGTGTGGACATGTTTCAGCTGAGTATAGGCATCCAGTGAGTGTTTGCCCATTTCTCGGCCGATGCCGCTTTGTTTATAACCCCCAAAAGGCGCATCGTTTCGAAGCATATGCCAGTCATTGATCCAAATCACACCAGCTTTGATTCGTCTGGCGATATCGTATGCCTTGTTGACGTCACGAGTCCAAACACCACCAGCCAAACCGTAAATGCTGTCATTGGCCATTTGAACGGCTTCATCGACATCCTTATAGCGTATGACTGTCAACACGGGTCCAAAAATTTCCTCCTGGGCGATTTTCATATCGTTCGTAACATCTGCAAAAATGGTCGGCTCGATGAAGAAACCATTTTCGTGTCCTTCCACGACCGCTTCTTTTCCACCGCAAACGAGGCGGGCTCCTTCACTGATGCCCGTTTCAATATATGCAAGCACTGTTTCTTTCTGTTTTTTTGAAATGACGGGTCCCATGGCAGTCATTTCATCCAACGGATTGCCGATTCTGAAACTTTTCGACAGCTCAGCCAATTTCTCTACGACTACATCATAAATTGAATCAGGAACGAACAAGCGGGTGCCGGATTCACATAGTTGGCCGGAATGCAGGAAAACTCCAAACAGGCTGCCGGGCAAAGCCAGTTCCAAATCGGCATCTTCGAGCAGGATATTCGGGGACTTGCCTCCGAGCTCAAGCGTGACGTTCTTGATCGATTCTGCGGCCAGGGCCATGATTTTACGGCCAACTTCCGTGGAACCGGTAAACGCCACTTTTTGGACTTTTGGATGGCGCACTAGAGCTTCTCCGATTTCAGACCCTCCTCCGGTAACGACATTGATGACCCCTGGAGGCACCACTTCGGAAATGATTTCCGCCAGTCTCAAAGAAGTGACGGGCGTGTTGCTGGCAGGCTTTAGAACCAATGTATTGCCGGTTGCAAGAGCAGGGGCAATTTTCCAGGCTGCAATTAGCAATGGCATATTCCATGGAGTGATTGCGGCACAAACACCGAGCGGTTCACGCCAGACAAAGTTGTGGGCAGGCCCGGGGAAGATAGGGCTCGGCAAGGTTTCGGTAAAGGGATAATCTTTGACAAATTTCGCCATTTGTTGAAACAAATCAATGATCATCATAATGTCATTGCCGGCAATTCGCCGAACCGTGCCGCCAGAAGTCAGCGCTTCCAAATAAATCAATTCGTCTTTGTTTATGGCGATGCGTTCTGCAATGCTGTTCAAAATCTCTGCGCGTTCCGATGGATTCATATCACGCCATCCGGAATTTTCAAAAGCTTGATCGGCTGCTTCGACGGCCTGGTCAACATCTTCCTGGGTGCCTTTGGCGGCTCTGGCGACAACTTCTCCCGTTGCAGGATTAAAGACATCAAATGTTTTCCCGCTT
>DATHVY010000262.1:0-10339 GCA_035461045.1 Planococcus sp. (in: firmicutes) | reverse complement strand
TAGCATATCAAAATATCGTTTTTCTACACGTTCACGCTTGCAATGTTCGGCAATAATGATGGCGTTGATGCGGTCACAGGCGTTTTCCACTTCATCATTTTCTACAACATAATCGTAGAGATTCATCATTTCGAGTTCCTGTCTTGCCGCACTTAGCCGGGAAGCGATCACTTCATCGGATTCGGTGCCTCGCCCGACCAGCCGCTCCTCAAGTTCAGAGAGACTTGGCGGAGCCAAAAAGATGAACAGGCCATCAGGTACTTTGTCACGTACTTGTGCAGCGCCCTGCACTTCGATTTCCAGGAATACATCTCGGCCTGCATCGCGCATCTTATTGACGTATTCAAGCGGTGTGCCGTAGTAATTCCCGACAAACTCTGCGTATTCAAGCAATTGGCCCTGATCGATCAGTTCCTCAAACTCTGCACGCGTCTTGAAAAAATAATCCACCTCGTCCACTTCGCCTTCACGGGGCGACCGCGTAGTCATCGATATGGAGTATTCATAATTCGTATCCGGCTGCGAGAACAGCTCTTTTCTGACTGTGCCTTTGCCGACCCCGGAAGGCCCTGATAACACAATCAGCAGTCCGCGTTGTTTTCTCATTTCATTAACCACCTTAACCACCGCAATTACATCCGGTCTTTATTCTTCGTTTTGTAACTAACCAGCTTATTATATCATATTACACCTTGTAAATGATAAGATGGAACAAAACGATTTGAAAGAGGGATTTTTCATGGCATTTGATGGATTATTTACCAAAGCGATGACTACCGAGCTCGGACAGCTCGTGTCAGGCAGGATCACAAAAGTTCATCAGCCAAACCAGCTGGAGCTTCTACTGCATATACGCGCACAAAGACAAAACCATAAGTTACTCATCTCCATTCACCCTTCATATGCGCGCATTCACATGACGGGCATTGCGAATGTCAATCCGTCAGAACCGCCGATGTTCTGCATGCTGCTGCGCAAACATATTGAAGGCGGCACGATTACAGAGGTCGTCCAACATGGAACGGATCGCTTGATCATTTTGAAAATCAAAAGCAAAAATGAAATCGGAGACGAAATTGAACGCGAACTTCATGTTGAAATGATGGGTCGTCATTCCAATGTGATTTTGGTGGACGCAGAACGGGTCATGATTCTGGACAGCTTGAAGCACCTGCCGCCTAGCGTCAACTCATTCCGCACGATCCTGCCGGGACAACCGTATGTATTCCCGCCTTCACAGGACAAGCGGGACCCATTCGCCGAACCTGAGGCATTGATCCATAAAGAGGAAAAAGAACTCGTCCAGGAGTTTTCCGGCTTTTCCCCACTGAATGCCCGGGAACTGCATTACCGGCTGCAACATTCAGAAGCGCCGGCTGAAACCGCGAAAGAGTTTTTGAATGAATTTGCGAAAGAACAGCCGAGAGGTTTCTATGCCGAAAAGGATGGCAAAAGCTTCTTCTCAGCCACTTCCCTGACCCACCTGGGTGGATCAGAACTTCAATTCCCAACGCTTGGCGAGTTACTGGACCGTATGTATTATGCCAAAGCTGAACGGGACCGTGTCAAACAGCAGGCCGGTGATCTTGAGAGATGGCTGCAAAATGAAATTGCCAAACTGAAAGCAAAGCTGAAGAAACTGAAAAAAGAGAAGGACCAGGCAGAAAAACGTGAACTGCTTCAATTGAATGGCGAATTGATCATGGCCAATCTCCACTGGATCAAAAAGGGCATGAAAGAAGTCGAAGTGGACAACTATTATAATGAAGAAAAAGTGACAATCACACTCGATCCGCGTAAAACACCGATTGAGAATTCACAGCGATACTATTCACGCTACCAAAAAGCGAAAACCGCTTTGATCAAAACCCAGGAACAAATCGACAAAGCGGAAGAAGATATCGGCTATTTTGAAACGTTGATGCAGCAGGTCCAGCAGGCCGGCATCTCCGATATCGAAGAAATCCGGGAAGAGTTGGCGGAACAAGGCTTGATGAAAGCGCAAAAGTCCAAGAAAAAGAAAAAGCCTGTGAAACCAAGCGTGGAGCCTTATGTTTCCAGCACCGGCACCCCGATTTCCGTGGGCAAAAACAATAAGCAAAATGATTATGTCACCTTCAAAGTGGCGGCTAAATCAGACACCTGGCTTCATACGAAAGACATTCCCGGTTCACACGTCATCATCCACGATTCGGATCCCGATGACACAACAATCATGGAAGCTGCGACCATCGCCGCCTACTTCAGCAAAGCCCGGGAATCTTCTTCGGTTCCTGTGGATTATACCGAAGTGCGGCAAGTGAAAAAACCGAATGGCTCCAAACCGGGCTTTGTCATCTATTTTGACCAGAAAACGGTATTTGTGACTCCGGATGAAGATCTTGTCATTAAGTTAAAGAAAACCTGATTTTGTTCACCGGGAAGCTGTTAATGCTTTCCGGTTTTTATTTGATACGTTCATGTTTACATAATAATATTATTTTAAAAATTTTGGCCACTATACTGGTTTTGCGGTATATCGATGAACTAAGTCGATGAATGAAGTGATTTGCATTGCTCTTCAATATCTCCCATGCTATCTTTTTAAAGGACTTACAATTTTAGGAGGCTTTTAAGGAATGGCATATTTATTTACAAAACAACACGGGATGATGGCTCTTGGTGCATCATCGATGATCCTATTGGCAGGCTGCGGCAGTGGCGGCAGCGACACTTCGGAAACCCAATCTTCTTGGGACGAAATTCAGGAGCAGGGTTCCCTAACAGTTGCAACTTCAGGAACGCTGCTGGCTACTTCATTCCACGATGCGGATACTGATAAACTGACGGGCTTTGAAGTGGAAGTGGTGCGCGAGCTTGGTGAACGTATGGACCTCGATATTGATTTCACAGAACTCGGCTTTGATGAAATGCTGACAAGTGTGAATACCGGCCAGGTCGATATCGCAGCGAACGATATCGAAATCACAGAGGATCGCTTAAATAATTTTATCTTTTCCACTCCGATCAAACATTCATACGGGACGGCGGTTGTCCGCAAAGATGATTTATCCGGCATCGAAACATTAAATGATTTGGAAGGCAAAAAAGCTGCGGGTGCATCCACTTCTGTTTACATGGAACTCGCCCGTGAATATGGCGCTGAAGAAGTGACGTATGACAACGCGACCAACGAAGTGTATTTGCGCGATGTTTCAATTGGCCGTACCGATGTAATCCTGAATGATTATTACCTGTCCACTTTCGGTGTGGCGGCTTTTCCTGATTTCAACATCACCATCCATCCGGATATTAAATACAGCCCTTCAGAAGTTGGCCTGGTCATGAATCAGGACGACACTGAACTGGCTGAAAATGTTGACCGGGTTCTGACGGAAATGCTGGAAGATGGCACCATTACGGAAATTTCGGAACAATTCTTTGGCGGCGCGGATGTATCCAAAAAGCCCGAGTTAGAGTAATTTTTAAATAGGAGGACTGGATATGAATGAAATAGATTGGGGGTTGTTGTTCGACCCGGAACTCGCGATGCGCTCCTTGCCTTATGTTTTGGAAGGAATCTGGTATACATTGCTGATTTCTCTCGTCAGTATGGGAATTGGCTTGATTATCGGTTTTTTCCTGGCGCTCGCCCGGACCTCGAAACTAAAAATTCTGCAATGGCCTGCCAGATTGTATATTTCATTCATGCGCGGGGTTCCGATACTGGTCATCCTGTTTTTGCTGTATTTCGCTTTGCCGGTCGTCGGCATCGAGTTCACCGCTGTGCAGGCTGCATTAATCGGATTTTCCATCAATTCGGCCGCTTACATCGCAGAAGTATTCCGCTCTTCCCTGTCTTCTGTGGACAAAGGACAATGGGAAGCTTCCACTGCCCTCGGCATGAAATATTGGCAAATTATGAAACGCATCATTTTGCCGCAGTCAGTGCGGATTGCGGTGCCGCCTTTGTCCAATGTCTACCTGGATTTGATCAAAGCCTCTTCTTTGGCTGCCATGATCACGGTACCGGAAATCTTCCAAAAAGCGCGGATTGTCGGCGCCAGGGAATATGACCTTTTGACGATGCTCATTTTGGTCGCACTCATTTATTGGGCCATTTGTTCAGTCATGACCATTTTTCAAAACTACATGGAAAAACGTTTTGCGCAGTATCTATAGCATTGCAAATAAAACGGCGGCCACAAGTATTCGTGGCCGCTTTTATTTATCTAGAAAGAAGTTTTAAAAAATGATTAATCGAATCTGCTAGCGATAATCCCTATTTCAAATTTTGCTTAGGAGATTTTAACTGAGAGCTGGAAGGAAGATTATCCTAGATCTGTTGAATTAGCGTCGGCGTGGTGGAAGCGTCAAACACTCGAAGACAAAGTTTTCTCTTCTTTACAGTAAAAAGGACAGGCATGTTCGCCTGTCCTTTTTGACTGCTCTTTCAAGCATAAAACTCCTCATCGCTGTCATCTTCATTTTCCGGCATGTACATCACTTCCCAGAGATGTCCATCCAAATCACGAAAACTCGAGGCATACATAAATTCATTATCCATCCGATCATTTGAAGGAACAGCGCCCGCGGACAATGCATTCCCGACAATTTCATCCACACCCGCTTTGCTGTCAGACGAAATCGAGACAATCACTTCGTTGGCTGAGGAGGTATCGGTGACCTCTTTTTGTGTGAAGCGTTGAAAATAATCTTCCATAAGCAACATGACAAACATATCCGGACCCACAATTACACATGCAGCGTTTTTGTCAGTCAATTGTTCGTTAAATTCGAAACCGATATCTTCAAAAAATTGCTTTGATTTTTCCAGGTCTTTTACCGGCAAATTAACAAAAAGGTGGTTTGAACGGATCGCCATGCAAATACGCCTCCTGTCTTTTCAACTGCTTATACTATATAGATTCTAGGTTGGAACGGTTTGTCCTGCCTCGGAAATGCCGCACTTCCAAATAAACACAGTACTTGATCGGGCAAGAGCTTTAACCTCCAAGAAATTCCATCCCTTTTTCACGATATGCTTCCATGTCTTCTTTGGGTACCAAAGCTCCGCCGGTTGACCAAACGATATGGATCGCCTTTTTCATATTGAGTTTATGGTCAACGGTATAATCCGTTTGAGCAACTTTGCCAGGACCCAGCAAACCGGCAGTTGCTGAAGGTTCAACGAAAATTCCTTCGCTGTCTGCAAGAAGGGCAAGCAACTTGAACAGATCTGCATCTTCAATAGTGTAAATTCCACTCACCAGTTTTTCACTGATCGACGAAGCGAAACTCGAAGGCCTGCCAACTGCCAGGCCGTCTCCCTCTGTTATGTTATCAATTCCGAAATCCTGGACGCAGACTTTCTCTTTTTCACCTGTCATCAACCCAACCAGTACGGCCGGTGAATGAGTCGGTTCAACAAAAAAGCAATGAACAGCGTTTCCGAAAACCTGCTTCATACCGAACGTGATGCCTCCAGGCGCTCCGCCAACTCCGCAAGGCAAATAAATGAACAGCGGATGATCGGAATCGACTCGAATTCCCTGATCATCCAATTGTTTTTTTAACCGGAAAGCAGCTGTACTGTATCCCAGGAAAAGCTCTTTTGATTTTTCGTCATCTACAAAGTAGGATGTTGGATCGTGCCTCGTTTGTTCCCTTCCCTCTGTAATCGCCTCACTGAAATCTCCTTCAAATTCAAGGACAGTTGCCCCGATGGATCGCAGCAAATCTTTTTTCCATTGCTTGGCGTCTGCGGACATATAGACAGAGACTCGAAATCCAAGTTTTGCTCCAATAATTCCGATGCTCAGTCCTAAGTTGCCGGTTGAGCCGACACCAATCGAATACTGGCTGAAAAATTCGATGAATTCTACCGATGAAAATCTTTTATAGTCATCTTCTTTGGATATCATCCCGGCGTCGATGGCCAACCCTTCCGCATGATGAAGCACTTCATACACACCGCCCCGGGCCTTGACGGAACCGGCAATCGGGAGCGCATGATCACATTTCAAGTACAGTTCTCCTTCAAATCGGGCTCCATACTTCTCAACCAATTTCTCTTTCATTTTCGGAATGGTTTTGAGCGGGGATTCCACATTCCCCTCAGCCTCGGCAGTTTCCGGAAATGTTTCAGCCAAGAACGGAGCAAAGCGGTGCCATAATCGGTCTGCTTCTTCCATTTCTTCTTTCGTTACAGAAATGGATGCTAATCCATCACTTCCGTTGAGTTTTGGATTTAGCCAAAACACAGGATCGAGCCCGATGATATTCTCCAATAAAGGATGTTGCTGTTTCCATGCGCTGATTTCCTCTCGAGAAAAACTCATACAATTCATCCCCTCCAACTAAATTATACTTTGGTTTCATCATACATCATTGCACAATCGCACTACACCAAAATCTGAATTTCAACCAAGAAAAGCGCCAGCGCCCTTGCAGCAAAAAAATTTCGCGCACGAAAAGTTTTGGCTGGCCGCCTATGCGTCCAGTATTCTTAGTTTAGTTTAACTCACTAGCTCTTAGTTCACGTTAAAAAATCTTAACAGGCACTTTTCCCTTCTACTCAAGCACTTCTGCAATTCATCAGGCAAATCATTGATGCCGAGCCACTTTTCGGCTTGGGGATGGATTGGAGTGTCCCTTTCTTATTGGGATAGTTTCAGGGGATGTCTGCTGGTCGCATTGCGCCCAGCTTCTTATATTGGGTTGAAGTAATAAGGGGAGTTTCACTTTTCATCAATTTCTTTAAAACTTTTTTCATTTACCCTCCAGGTTGATTGTTTAACCGGCACTTCTCACTTCCAATCCAGCATTTTCTCGTTTTCATCAGGCACTTTCTCCACCTCATGATGCACTTTCTTACTCTCAAACAGCATCTTCACTTTCTTCATGCACTTTTCGATTCCTATCAGGCATTTTCCTCTCTTTAACAGGCACCTTCAAGCTTTCATCAGGCACTTCCCGAAACCCAGCTTGAAAAATCCACCCCACTTCAACTAAGAACGGTTGAATCGCACAGGCGATCAGCCATCACTCCTTAGAAGTTCATCTCATTAGAAGTCATCACCACAATCTCATCCACTAAACTTTAGAACCACATCCTCCAGCTGAAGCGGCTTAGGGGGTGGCGGGAAGCTTCCCCTAAGCCGCGAAGTGGATCAGATAATCCGTCAAGCACTTTCCAAAATTCACTTCAGATCAACAAAAAAAGCTGAATCGCGCAGGCGATCAGCCATCTCCAAATAAAAACTTATACTGGAAGAAGGCGACAACCGGTACCTTCACTCTTTTCAAATTGGACGTCTCTTACTAAAATGCCATGAACACGGGGTTCATGGCACACCAGATTCAACTATAAGCTTATTCATTAAAAAAACCGACCAAATGGTCAGCTTTTTAAGGTGCCTGCTTTCAAACTTTCATGCCAATCTGCTAACATCGGCAAGTCTTGCTCTTCGATGCTTCCTGAATGAATCGCTTCTTCGACTAACGATGGGAAATCCGTCAGTGTCCGGAACGTGAAGCCCGCTTCGGTGATTGCTTCCACTGATTGAGGAAGGTCATACGTGAAAATTGCCACGATGCCGAGTACTTCAAAGCCGGCTGCCTGCAGCGCCTTGGCTGCCTGAAGCACCGAACCTCCCTTGGAGATCAAATCTTCCACAACCACTACTTTTTTACCGGTTTCCACTTTGCCTTCAATCATGTTGCTTTGTCCGTGTTCTTTTGCTTTTGACCGGACATAGACCATTGGAAGTTCCAATAAATCGCTGACCCATGCTGCGTGCGGAATGCCGGCAGTTGCCGTTCCTGCCACGACTTCGCATTCAGGATAAGCTTCTTGAATTTGAGCAGCCAATCCTTTCGCTATTTCTTTACGCACTTTTGGAAAGCTCATCGTCAACCGATTATCGCAATAAATCGGTGATTTCACGCCTGAAGCCCACGTAAATGGTTCCTGTGGACGCAATTCCACCGCTCCGATGTCCAATAGAAGTTTAGCAATTTCTCGTTTCATTCTTGTCCGCTCCATTCTTTTGTAATTTCACGGTAGCTTTCAACCGGGTTGACCGAGCCGGTAATGGCTCGCCCCACTACAATATGTGTCGAGCCCTGCTCTCTTGCCTGTGCAGGAGTGGCAACCCGCTTTTGATCGCCGCTATCCGCATTTGCCGGACGGATTCCCGGGGTGACCCGGAGAAAATCCTGCCCACAAGCTGCACCGATGGAAGACGCTTCATGAACCGAGCAAACCACTCCGTCCAGCCCTGCCTGTTTTGCACATTTTGCGTAATGAAGAACTGATTCATCCAAACTTGCCACAATCAATTGGTCGCTTTGCATCTGTTCTTCGCTTGTTGAGGTGAGCTGGGTGACGGCAATCAGCTTGATGCCGCTGTTTCCGAGTCCGCGCTTGGCTGCTGTCATCATTTCAATGCCACCAGCAGCGTGAACGTTGACCAAATCGACATCCAATTTAGTGAGGCCTCTCATCGCGGCTTCGACCGTATTCGGAATATCATGCAGCTTCAAGTCCAAAAACACATCATGGCCCAACTGTTTGATCCAGCGCACGAGCTCAGGACCTTCCTGATAGAAAAGTTCCATTCCCACTTTCACAAATAGCGGTTCAGAAAAACTTTCGAGAAAGCTTACCACTTCTTCTTTTGTTGAAAAATCGAGTGCAATGATCGGTTTATTCACAGACGGTGACTCCTTCCAACCAGTTCTTCTACGCTTTCAAAGCCTAGTTCATGCAGGCGTTCCGGTAATTTTGAGATGATTTCCGGGCAGACGAAGGGATTTACGAAGTTGGCAGTCCCGACTGCTACAGCGTTTGCTCCAGCTGACAGAAAATCGATGACGTCATTTACATCAGCCACTCCGCCCATTCCGATAATTGGCAGATCGGTTCCTTTTCTTACTTCATAGACCATGCGAAGTGCGACCGGTTTAATTGCCGGACCGGATAAACCGCCTGTGATGTTGGCGATCACAGGACGCCCTGTTTTTTGATCCAAGCGCATGCCAAGCAATGTATTGATCATGGTGATGCCATCCGCTCCGCCTTCTTCAACAGCCCTTGCAATGGCAGAGATATCCGTAACATTGGGCGATAGTTTTACGTAAACCGGAACGGAACTCACCGCTTTGACCGCCTGAGTCAACTCTTTGGCGACCGCGGGATCGGTTCCGAAGGTGATGCCGCCCAATTTCACATTGGGACAGGAAATGTTGATTTCCAACGCGTGAACATTCGCAGATTTCGATATCTCTTTGGCCACTTCCACATAATCTTCAGTGGTCGTTCCTGCCACATTGGCAATAATCGGCACATCGTATTGTTCCAGCCATGGCAGTTCTTGTCCGATGACTTTTTGCATGCCGGGGTTTTGAAGCCCGATAGCATTGAGCATCCCAGCGGCTGTTTCGGCCACTCGCGGCGTCGGATTGCCGAGTCGCGTCTCCACAGTGGCCGCTTTGATCATGATCGCCCCCAGCTGGGACAAATCGTAGAGTTGCGCGTATTCTTTGCCGAAACCGAAACAACCGGATGCCGGCATGATTGGATTTTTCAAATTCAGACCGGGCAGTTTCACAGCTAGATTCGTCATGAAATCACCACCCCCGCAGGAAAGACTGGTCCATCGGAACACACTTTAATATAGTCCATCTCGCTTCTCGTTGTGCGGCACACACAAGCGAAGCAAGCTCCGATGCCACAGCCCATCCGCTGTTCATAGGAAAGAAACCCTTTTTTCTCCGGATAAATCCATTGAATGGCCTCCAGCATCGGCGTTGGGCCGCAACTGAAGTACGTATCAAAGTCTTTAGGCAATTCATTTAAAATATGGGTCACGAATCCTTCGGTCCCGTGAGATCCATCAACCGTCGCGATATGGGTTTCACCGAATTCGCGGAATTTCTCTTCATAAAAAACTGCTTCTTTGCTTTCAAAACCCAGGATATGAACGGTTTCAATCCCCCGGCTATTTAATTGCTTGGCCAGTTCGTATAAAGGGGGTACGCCGATCCCCCCGCCGATCAAATAAGCTTTTTTCTCAGCTTCTTCAACTGGAAATCCGTTTCCGAGGGGGCCCAGAACATCCAGCCCATCCCCAATTCTTTTTTCGGATAACAAGGTCGTCCCTCGCCCTTCCGCCCGGTAAATCATTGTGAATCGTGAGTTTTCCTGGTCAATGGCTGCCACAGAATTTGGGCGTCTCAACAGTGGTTCGAAACTGTCTGCTACCCGGATGTGGACAAATTGGACTGGCGCCGACATTTCCTTCTTCAGTTCCCCTTCAACAGTTATTTCAAAGATGTTCCTGGCTATCTCTTCTTG
>DATHVY010000261.1:0-3188 GCA_035461045.1 Planococcus sp. (in: firmicutes) | reverse complement strand
AGTGCTCATACGTGCTCTGAAGCCGTGTACTTTGCTGTGTTTACGAGTATTAGGTTGGTATGTGCGCAATGTCATATATTACACCTCCTGAATGAGAGTTAACTACTTCTTAAAGACAGTCTTGACTATTATATAGTCGATAGCCTTCAAATGTCAATGAAATATTAAAGCCTATCTCCAGAAGCGCTCCGGGATCTCCCCCGATGTTATCCACAATCTGTGCAGGAACTCCAAAATCCCCTGTGCGGGAATTTTAGACTCAAATTATTTATCCACACCCCTTATCTACAACTTCCTCACATACAAACCCCGTGTGGACAGTTCTCCTGTGCGCAAATAAAGATATGTGGATAAGTTCAAGAACTTCTTGTGTTGTCTCTTCTTTTTTGTTAACATTAACTTGTTTTCACTTGTTAATAAGATTTATAGCCAATAAGTTATCCACAAACTGTGGGTATCATGTGGACAGTTATTCAGGGCTTGTTTGCGAAAATTATCCACAGGCTGTTATTTTGTGTATGATATACTTTAAAATAAGCTATATATAAAGGAGAAGAGCTATTGGAACACTTAGACGAATTATGGTCAAGTGTCTTAGCCCAAGTTGAAACCAAAATCTCCAAACCCAGTTTTGAAACGTGGTTGAAATCAACAAAACTTTTATCATTCAAAGGTGAAACAGTCACCATATCAGCACCTAATTCGTTTGCGCGTGATTGGTTGGAAAACCATTATGTGCATTTAATTACTGGAATTTTGTCGGATTTAACAGGTGATGATTTGTTGATAAGATTTGTTGTGCCCAAAGATCAGGATATGGACGATTTTCAACTTCCGGCACCGCGCATCAAGCCAGGACAGAATGACCAGCAGGAATTTGTGCCGGGTATGCTGAATCCAAAATACACTTTTGATACATTTGTCATTGGATCAGGCAACCGTTTCGCGCACGCTGCATCACTGGCAGTAGCGGAAGCTCCGGCAAAAGCATATAATCCGCTGTTTATCTATGGTGGCGTAGGCCTTGGCAAGACACATTTAATGCACGCCATCGGACATTACGTCCTTGAACACAATCCGAATGCCAAAGTGGTTTATTTGTCTTCGGAAAAATTTACAAATGAGTTCATCAACTCGATCCGGGACAATCAAACGGTCGATTTCCGCAACAAATATCGGGGTGTCGACATTCTGTTGATTGATGACATTCAATTTCTTGCAGGAAAAGAGCAAACACAGGAAGAATTCTTCCATACATTCAATACGCTTCACGAAGAATCCAAACAAATCATCATTTCCAGTGACCGGCCTCCAAAAGAGATTCCGACATTGGAAGACCGCTTGAGATCCCGTTTTGAATGGGGCTTGATCACCGATATCACACCGCCTGACCTGGAAACGCGAATTGCGATTTTGCGCAAAAAAGCCAAGGCGGACGGGCTCGATATCCCGAATGATGTCATGACGTACATTGCCAACTCCATCGATTCCAACATCCGTGAGCTTGAAGGAGCCCTCATTCGTGTGGTCGCTTATTCTTCCTTGATCAACCGCGACATGAGTGCCGATCTGGCTGCGGAAGCGCTGAAAGACATCATGCCGAACTCAAAACCGAAAGTCATTACGATTTTGGACATCCAGCATGCAGTCGGTGACCAGTTCAATGTGAAATTGGAAGATTTCAAAACGAAACGCCGTACAAAAGACATTGCTTACCCGAGACAGGTCGCCATGTATCTATCCCGTGAAATGACCGACTTTTCTTTGCCCAAAATCGGGGAAGAATTCGGCGGGCGGGACCATACGACCGTTATTCATGCCCATGAGAAAATTTCCAGGCTGATGAAAGACAATCAGCAGCTTCAGCAGGACGTCAAAACCATCAAAAGTGCGTTGGCCAAGTCCTGAACAGCTTGTGGATAAGCTTCATATTTACGCAGCGACTTATGCACACTCTGTCTACATGTGGATAAGCCGCTTCTGTTCGCTTTTTAGGGGTTATCCACAAATCCACAGGCCCTACTACTATTATTACTTTAAAAGCCTTAAATAAAATATATATATAAGCGAGGTTCGAGAATGAAATTCGAGATAATGCGTGAGCGATTAGTTGAAGGTTTAAATGATGTAATGAAAGCAGTCAGTTCAAAAACAACGATTCCGATCTTAACGGGAATTAAAATGGACGTTTCTTCTGAAGGAATGAGATTAACAGGAAGCGATTCAGATATCACAATCCAGACATTCATACCGGCAGAAGAAGACGGTGAACAAATTATCCGTGTGGCTCAAGGAGGCAGTATCGTCCTTCAAGCAAAAGTATTCGGAGAAATCATCCGTAAATTGCCAACCAATGATGTAGAAATCGAAATCAACGGTAATTTCCAAACGCATATCCGTTCCGGTAAATCGGAATTTCACTTGATCGGCTTGGATGCACAGGACTATCCACAACTGCCTGAAATTCAGGATGATCGTTTGTTCACTATTCCAGCTGACTTATTGAAGACCATTAACCGGGAAACTGTTTTTGCAGTATCAAGTTCAGAAACGCGTCCGGTATTGACTGGTGTTCATTGGGAAGTGAAAGACGGAGAGCTTGTTTGTGTGGCAACCGACAGCCACCGCCTTGCACGCCGGAAAACCAAGCTGGAAACTTTGCCTGAAGGTGAGTACAGCGTCGTAATTCCGGGAAAAAGCTTAAACGAACTGAACAAAATACTAGATGATACTTCTGATGCGGTTGAAATTGTCATGACCAGCCAGCAGGTGCTTTTCAAATCCAAACATATCCTGTTTTTCTCCCGTCTTCTTGAGGGCAATTATCCGGATACTTCCCGCCTGATTCCTGCTGAACACAAGACCCAGGTAACAGTGAACGGCCGATCTCTGCTTCAAGCGATTGACAGAGCCTCATTATTGGCTCGTGAAGAACGCAACAATGTGGTCCGTTTTTCCACAAATAGCGATAACGAAGTCGAAGTTTCTTCAAATTCCCCTGAAGTCGGAAAAGTTGAAGAACAGATCCAGGCACAGAATATAGAAGGCGAAGAGCTGAAAATCTCGTTCAGCGCCAAATTTATGATGGATGCACTGAAAGCGATCGATGGACAGGATGTAGTCATTCAATTTGCGGGAGCCATGCGTCCTTTCATTTTGAAATCGGCTTTAGACGATTCAATTCTTCA
>DATHVY010000260.1:0-1581 GCA_035461045.1 Planococcus sp. (in: firmicutes) | reverse complement strand
CGGCATTTTGTTTAAGATGGTATGGTTCCATTCCCCGAGATGGCTTTCCACAGCCCTCTATATTGCCATGGGATGGATCATCATTTTTGCTGTCGTGCCGCTTGCTAATGCGATGCCCCTAATGGGACTGTTGCTCCTAATAGCCGGTGGCTTGCTCTACACCATTGGCGGCGTCATTTATGGATTGAAACCGGAAATTATGTCTTTCAAACTTTTAGGTTTCCATGAGATTTTCCACATTTTCATCCTGTTGGGAAGCCTTTGCCATTTTCTGGCTGTTTATGTCTACGTTCTTTAACAAACTAACTGACCGTGATATGATTAGTCAAAATATGCTACGGGGTGATTGGATGGCACAACTTGACGCGGATGAAAAAGAATTGGCAGAAATCCTTTTTCATGCTTATACAAACAAGAAACAACTTCAAAAAAATCGGATACCTGCTTCGATAAAGAAAGATGTTGCTTATGGGATTCAACACGCAGTAACCGAACTGAAATTGGAAAAATCTCATGAATCGTTGATCGGATATAAAGTCAGTTTGACCAGTAAAGACACACAAGACTTGTTTGATACGGATGCCCCTTTGTATGGTGGATTGACCGAATCCGCATTGTTGGATGGGCAAATGGCGCTTGCTGATTTGGCTGCACCTCTCCTTGAAGTTGAACTGATGTTTATTGCGAAAGAGAAGCTGAGTATTGAAGATGACATCCAGGACATTCTCCGGAAAATGGATGTGGCTCCAGGAATTGAAGTGCCGGATTCCCGATTTGAAGAGTGGTTTCCCAAAATATCCGTTGGCCAAGTTATCGCAGACTCTGCAGTAGCAGGCAAAGTCGTCCTTGGTGAACCTCAGCTAAGCAAATCGTTCGAAGAACTGGACAACCTTGAAGCCACGTTGACGTTGAACGGGAAGCTGATTGCTGAAGGATCGTCATCCTCCGTGCTAGGGCATCCTGTTCATTCAATCCAATGGCTAATCAGTGCACTGGCTGAGCATGGAAAGAGCATCGAAAAAGGAATGGTCATTTCTTCCGGAACTTTCGTACAGCCCAGAGTACTGGAAACCGGTACCTACATAGCGGACTTTGAAGGCTTTGGGTCCGTGACATTGACTGTCACTTGACCGTTTGAGACTAACTAGGAAAACATAAAAAACCGATTCTCTATTCAGGAGAATCGGTTTTTTATGTTTTTTCTTATTTCCACTGAAGCCGATAACGGCACTGGATGAGAGTTAGACAATAAAGCCTTGTTTCTTGGCATCAAATCGTAATTCATCGCGGAAATCGGGGTGGGCAATCGCGATCAATCGTTTTGCCCGTTCTGAAATAGATACCCCATGAAGCCTTGCTACACCATATTCTGTAACGATGTTATCCACGTCATTTTTGCCAGTGGTGACGACAGAACCTGGAGACAATTCGAGTTTGATTCTCGAAAGAGTTCCCTGTTTTGCTGTGGACTGCATGCATATATAGCCCTTGCCATTTTCCGCAAAACGGACCCCTCGCGCAAAGTCCACTTGTCCCCCGCTGGAGGAATAATACTTGCCGCCCACCGTTTCTGATGCACAT
>DATHVY010000259.1:0-3086 GCA_035461045.1 Planococcus sp. (in: firmicutes) | reverse complement strand
AAATTAGAAGCAAAAAAGCTACGAAGAGATTAGCGGCTTTTTTATGGTTTTTTCATAAGTAAAAATAAAGAACGGTTATTTTGAACTAGTAAAATAGACTATTTAAATTCTGAATATTATGATAAATTTATATTATTTAGACAATCCTTTGTTATTTGTTGAATTTACATTAGCTGGCTACCGAATAGGTTAATTCGTTTATAGTATATATTAGAAAAAAGTAGAATTTCAGGTGAAAGGAGGAACATTCATATAGTTAATAAAATCTCTAAAGTTCAATCACGTAATTCTTTTACTGATAATTTATTGCCATAAAAGTCAGATCAATTTTCAGGGATTAATTTGGAAAGGAGCGGGAAAATGAGTACTTTAATAGGGGTGGTGAATACAGCCAGCGAAATGAGCCACTTGTGCCATATTTTTGAGCCACTTCGGACGGATTTCAGAGCCACTTGAGACAACAAGAGAGCCACTACCTGACGGTAGTGACTTTTTTTATACTATTCTTGGATTCCGTGGCGTTCTCTCATCGATATTTTGCCGTCAATAAAGAGGTTGTATGAATCGTGAATGATGCGATCTAATATGGCATCCGCCAGTGTTGCCTCACCGATTTTCTCATACCATCCTTGTGTATCGAACTGTGAACAGAAGATGGTGGAAGCCACTTGGTGTCGTGCTTCTACAATTTCCAATACATCTCGGGCTTCATTTTCTCTAAGAGAGGTCAACAGCCACTCATCAATAATGAGCAGGTTCACTTTCTTATAGGCTTTCATCGTTTTCTGGTAGGTTCCTTCCCCACGTGCCACAGCCAGTTCATCTAAGAGATCCGGAAGACGAATGTATTTCACTTGATAGAACTGACGACAAGCAGCTATGCCGAAGGCACAGGCCAGATAAGATTTCCCATTTCCGGAAGCACCTTTAATGATTAAGTTATGTCGATTCTGGATGTAATCACCCGAAGCTAACCGAAGGATTTGTGTTTTGTCCAGCTTACGGTCCGCGTGGTATTCAATGTCTTCTACACACGCTTGGGTATACCGAAGAGCGGCAGTTTTAATCAGCCGATCCAGTTTATTGTTATTTCTGCGTGACCACTCCACATCTACCAGTAAACTGAATCGATCTTCGAACGATAATTCCTGGTATTTTGGGTTAAGTAGCTGATTACTGAACTGTTCCGCCATAGAATTTAAGCGCATTTCATGTAATTTGGTTAACGTGTTCTCATTGGTCATTTTTCTTTCCTCCCATAATATGCAGCACCACGAGTAAAGCCATGCGCATTCACTTGATTTTCCTTTTTGGCGGTTTCGGTTGAAGAAATTGTAGCGAGCTTATCCTGTCCAGTCTTCAAAATGGTCTTCAAGCTATTGATATTGGGGCGAGCTGAATACTCCAAAGCTCTTTTACAAGCCGTTTCGATACGTTCTATGGAGTACTGATCAGCTAACTTGAATAGGGCTAAACAGGATTTGAGTGCCTGCTTTTCAATTTTGTAGGATGCCAGAATGCCTTTCACGGTGGTCAGTGTGTGGAGACCAACGGTCTCGGCCCATGCCAAGAAATAGTCTCGGTTATAGTCAACGTATTGTTTGTGCTGAATCGGCATGTGTTCCGGAATGGTCGATGGTTCTCCTTCTTTCCCTCGAAGCCGCATATGCGAGGCAATTCGGAAGCTTTTATAAAACACTTCAATCAGCGTGGTGGTGATTCGGATGTCGACGACATACTTGATGTATTCGTACGGAACGGAATAATACATTTTATCGACAGCTATGTGATAATCGAATGGTACAGTGGCTTTCATCCAAGTGGCCAACTCGTACGGGGAAGCAGGTAAGGGCAGAAGCGCGAACTTCTCCTCTTCCAGAAAAGCTGAATGCCTGTTTCCTTTTTTCTTCTGAAATTCTTTTTGGTTAAATTCTGAGAGCTTTTCTTGTATGGCTCCATTTAATTCGTGCAAGGTGAAAAACTGCTGGTTCCGCAATGAAGCAATGATCCATGTAGAAATGACGCCGACGGCGCCTTCGACACTGGCTTTATCTTTCGGATGTCGAACTCTGGCAGGCATAACCACGGCGCGATAATGTTCGGCCATTTCATGATAAGTTCGATTGATCGTGGGATCTGTTAGTGACGCTTTGTCTACACCTGTTTTTAAATTGTCCGGCACCAGTATCCGTGTCACTCCACCAAAAAATTGATACGTACGAAGGTGTGCGGTTATCCAACTTTCCATATCCATTGATAAGAACGCTTCTACGTAGGTGTACTGGCTGCATGGCAAGGTTGCCACAAAGATATAGGCCGGAATCGGCTCGCCCGTTAGATTGTCTGATAACGAAGCGGTTTGCCCAGCCCAATCGACTTCCATCACTTCGCCCGGTTTCCGCTTAATCCGCATCGTCGCTTTAGTAGTCGTGGCAAAGCGATGATAAAAACGGCAAAAGTGACGGTAACTATAGGGAATCTCTTTTCGGCTCCGACACTCTTCTACATATTCATGCCATAACAGTGACAGTGTCACCCCGCTTTTCGCCAGCTCCTTATGGACAGATTCATAGTCCGGTTGCTTCCGTGCATCCGATTTGTTTTTCTCCGGAAAGAACATGGTCTGTAACTCGATATCGGAGATATCGTTTTCGAAAGGCCAAGTGATTTCCAATTCACCTGCCCGTTTCAATACATCCGATACAGAATTTCTGGAGCAACCGCAGCTTGATGCGATACTCCTTTGACTCACCTCCTGAGCATGAAGCCGTAGGATTTCTCGATACTTGAGCATTAAAAAACCTCCTGTACATTCAATTTACGCAATATTGCGCAAACTAAGTATACAGAAGGTGGCTCTCTTGAAGGCAGAGGTGGCTCTATTTTATGTCCGGAGTGGCTCTGAAATATGGCAGAGGTGGTATATTTTCTTGGCTGTAATCAATTGTAGCCGGCGTTTTATTTGGAACAGGTTATATCGAAAGACAATGGAAAAAGAAACAGCACTCAATGGATCATGCAAAAAGAAATCTGGCTTCAAACCAGAGAGACGATATTCATCCAGTTCATAAACAGTCATGACATCT
>DATHVY010000258.1:0-2400 GCA_035461045.1 Planococcus sp. (in: firmicutes) | reverse complement strand
GCGGCTTGTCCGATCACGATGGCTCCCGAACCGATGACGAGCACTTTTTTTATTTTATTTTGTTTAGGCATGCATTTTCACCTGCTTTTTCTCTTGAATCATCGTAAAGAAATTTGTGAACAGAGCCAGATGATCTTCAGGTCCTGGAGCTGCTTCAGGATGAAACTGAACCGTCATGACCGGAAGTTCCGGATGAACCAAGCCTTCAACGCTGTCGTCATTAACATTTGTATATAGAATCGATAAAGGTGTCTGTGAAATGCTGTCCCCATCCACAACATAACTGTGGTTTTGTGAACTCATGCTGATCCGCCCGGTTTGGACGTTGAGAACCGGATGATTGGCTCCCCGGTGTCCATATGCAAGTTTTGTAGTGGTTGCTCCAAAGGCGGAAGCGAGCACTTGATGCCCCAGGCAGATGCCGAATGATGGATATAGCTCTGCCCACTCCCGGTATTTAGCAAACAAGTGGCTTAACGCTGCCGGGTCTCCCGGACCGTTTGAAAATAGGAGTCCATCCAAGTGCAACTCGTCCAGCTCCTGGGTTGAAGCGGTGTAAGGAATGATACTCACTTTGCAGTCCTGCTTCAGCAACTCGGTCAAGATGGAAGATTTATAATGGAAATCGATCAGACCGATATGCACCTCACCGCCGCCAACAGTCTGCGTGTTGGGGGAGACTGGATTGGCTCCGAAGAAATCGGTTTGCATTGGTTCCCAGAATGGAGCCGGTACATCGATCGGACTGATCCTTGATTGCATCGTTCCGTATTCACGTACAATTTGAATGACCGAACGGGTGTCGATGCCACTTATAATTGGAACGTTTTGGCTTTTTGCAAATTCAGCCAACGAACAAGCTCCTTTTTCCAAAGGTCCTTCATAAAGTTCCGAAACAACGATGCCTGCTGCCTGTATTGAGTCGGATTGTAGATGTTTTGATTGAATTCCGTACTGACCGATCAATGGGTAGGAAAAGACGATGACCTGGCCTTTATAGGAAGGGTCTGTGATAACTTCCTCATAACCGGTCATGCCGGTGAAAAACACGATTTCACCTTGAACACCGCCTAAGCCGCCATGCCAAACCCCGTTAAATGATTGTCCACTGGAAAGGGATAACATTCCTGTCATAATTCACACTCCGTTTCTTTATTCAGTATTAATGCATAATTATAAATTCGAGTTAAATATATTTCGCCCATAATAAAGGTTGCATGTCATAAAAAGTTCGTAATATGTATTATAGTTATGTATAAAAATTAAGTCAACAGTATTTTTATTAATTTTTAGATCTTTAGACACCCGTAACGGGAATCGGAGGCAAAAGAAAAATTTCATAAGCCAAAAAGACCTTATAAAATCTCTGTTTTTCATGTATAATGACAACAAAAGATCAGTCGGGGGAGGAAACAAGTCATGAAGTGGAAGAAAAAAAAGCAATCGGCGAAACCGGAAGTCGCTTCCATTCGCAATGACTATGTCCGCTCGGTTGAACAACAGGATAAGCTGCACCAGGCTCATAAAGTACGTTTGTTTCGCCGTCTTTCCGTTTTTGGCGTTATCGTTCTTCTGGCAAGCATCTGGCTCGGATCGACCATCTATGCCCAGACCCAGACAATTGCCGAAAAAGAACAGCAACGTGAAGATGCACTCGCAACACTCCAGCAAGTTGAAAACGAGCAGGCGATGCTGCAGGAACAAATTATCTTATTGAACGATGAAGAGTATTTGGCGAAGTTGGCAAGAAAAGAATATTTCTTATCCGAAGAGGGCGAAATCATCTTTACCGTGCCTAAAGTGGAAGAAAATGAAGAAGAAAAAGAGTAGTCAGTTGACCGCTCTTTTTTTCATGCGTATAATAAAGAGTGGGAAAAGTCCCGCTATAAATGTCTGTATGGCTCAAATTCAGAGTCATCTTATTACTTAAGGAGGAGCATTTTTTTTATGTCGATTGAAGTAGGCAGCAAGTTAGAAGGTAAGGTAACGGGTATCACAAATTTCGGAGCGTTCGTCCAGCTTCCGACTGGTGCAACAGGCCTCGTGCATATTAGTGAAGTAGCCGACAATTATGTGAAAGACATCAACGAGCACTTAAAGGTTGGCGAAATGGTAGAAGTTAAGGTGATGAATGTAGAAGCTGATGGCAAAATCGGCTTGTCCATTCGTAAAGCAAAACCGCAACCAGCTGGCGGAACAGAACGTCCGCAGCGATCACGCCCGAGCAATCGTTCATTTGAGCGTCCGCCAAAAGAAAACTTCGAAACAAAAATGGCTAAGTTCTTGAAAGAAAGCGAAGAGAATATGACATCGCTGAAGCGCGCTACAGAATCTAAACGCGGTGGCCGCGGTGCAAAAAGAGGCTAACTTGCTAGCTGTTTTAATAGCATAGGAAAATGC
>DATHVY010000257.1:0-3766 GCA_035461045.1 Planococcus sp. (in: firmicutes) | reverse complement strand
GGACCCGGCCCTCCGGGAAGAAATGCGGGAGCTGCTGCGCAAAATCCAGCAACAGTTTCGGGTCACAGTGCTGTTTGTCACTCATGACCGGGAGGAAGCGTTCCATTTATCCGACCGGATTGGCGTGATGAGCAACGGGGCATTGCTGCAGGTCGGTCGTGCCAAAGAGTTATACGAACGCCCTGCCAGCACGAAAGTCGCCTTGTTTTTAGGATTGAAGAATACTATGGAAGGAACGGTCGCTGACGGCCGCTTCGTTTCCGAAGATCCCTGGTTTGAAAGTGCAGTTCAGGAGTCTGTCGGATCCGGCAATCGCTTTATGATTCTTCGTCCGGAGGCACTGGAGCTGGATATGGAAAACACTGGAGCCCAACAAGGAACCATACGGATTAACGGTCTACTCCAGGAGCTGAGATTCAACGACGGATTTTATACCGGCAAAGTGCAAGCAGGCAGCCAACTGCTGGAATGTATGATGTCAATCCGGCAAGCTCAAACATTAGCCATCGGACAGCGGATCCAATTGATCGTGGACACGAGAGATATTTGGCTGGTGGAAGAGTGATAGGTTAAAAACCACGCTTAAAAATCAAACGAACCCCAAACGAGGTCACTTTTTCAAAGTGTCCATCATTCGGGGTTCGTTTTGATTACTACCACTCGAAGAAAAACTTCAAAGACATCGTGATTGCAGAATAGATCAGTACGGCTGTCAGAAAGGTTGGAAAGTGCGTATCTTTTTCACTTGGCAATTCATGTTTGAATACGGTGAAAATCATTGCGCCGGATACAAGTGCGAAAATAATGGATTTGAAGAGCGGTCTTAGATCGGTGCTCAATGCGACCATCCAGCCAACAACGATTCCGAGAGCAAGCACATACCTGCCGTATTTATTATATTCATTGGGGAATTTTCGCCACATATCATGCGCCACTGCAATGAAATGCAGGCCGATTGCAAAACAATAGAAAATGGCTTGGATAGGGGAAACTTCGAAAGACAGGACTGAGTAGGAAACGAGGGCGTTATAAAGTGCATAGAATATAATGACTGACCAGAATGAGGACGTATGGGAAATGTATTTTTGCTGGATGATAATCTGAATGCCGAGAAAGAGAACAACACCAAGGAGGCCGACAAAATAGACTTCCGACTCCATCGTTAAATGGCGGTAAGGCTCTTGGATATTTGTCTGTTGTTTGTGCAAGGTCGGCAGCAGGTAAACGAAAATATATGAAACGGCAAGTCCGCCGGAAAACGAAAACCATTTCATCCGTTTCACTTTTTCAGAAGGGACAAGAACGCCTGCAAAGAAATGAATGAAGATAAAAGCAATCCCGATCATAAAAGGAATGAGTATCATCGTCCGCCCCTCCTATCAAGTAGGTTTCTTTAGTTTGATAAGTGAAATATATACACATAGTATACATTTTCAGATGTCCGAAATCGAATGATAATGTCAGGAGGTGGTGTGTGAAAAAACAAGAATGTTTTAGGGGCAAATGATACAATATGAACAAGTGATGAGTATTTTGAATTTTTTGATAAAAGGTCCGGTTGTTAACTCTGAGACCCATCCTCTCGCTTGCGGTCATTTCAATTTAAAGGGGTGAGTAGTAATGTTCCTCGTTATTATTCTAATACTGGTCGGGGTTATCGGAATTTATTATGGATTGGTAAAGGAAAACAGAGACCTTTTGATTGCTTCGGCAACTGGACTCATCCTACTTGGTGTTTTGTTATTAATTTATACCTACGTGTACTCCCAAAATCCTTACTAATTACTGTGAAAGGTAGAGAAAGGAGCAATACCATGACGATAAAAAAATTGAAGGATCTTCAAACATCCGATGAGAAAAAGCCGGCCAAAAGCATTGTGTTCAACGAGGAAAAAAGCAAGATCATCGCGTTCAACCTGCTGCCGGGGCAAGCGATTCCCAAGCATGGCCATCCGGATAAAAATGCTTATGTGGCCGTGATGGACGGAGAAGGAACCTGTTTCCTGGATGACACCGAATCTGCGGTTGGAACCGGAGACATCATTCACTGCAATTCGAAGCAAACCATCTCAATCGAAAATACAGGCGCTGCATTGATGACGGTCTATGTTGTACTTGCCGAAGAATAAGACGCAAGAAAATCGGACAAAGAGGGGCATGCGAATTTTCATTTTCGCATGCCCCTCTTTGTTGACTCAAACTTACGGTTCATAAAGGTAATAATCTTGTGCATGTACTACCTGGAAACCGATTGCTTCATATAAACTCAGGGCTCGGGCATTGTTCGCCTCCACTTCCAGATGAACGGAATGACCGAGTTGACTTTGTTGTTTGACGATGTGGCGCAGGACATTGCGGCCGATGCCTTGCCCTTGGTGGCTGGGAAGAATTGAAAATCCGTAAATCCACGCTTGGCCGTCTTCACGTTTTACTCGGATTTTGCCGATGGTTTCATCGTTCACGTCAATCATCAGCATATCGGTGTCTTCGTCCCCGTCGATTTTGCTTTCCGTCGCCACGGCATCTTCTTCAGGTATATCGAATGTCTCCACATCCAGCCGGACGCGCATATCCAAATCTCCCGGACGAGCCTTCCGCAACGTGAAGCCGGAGGAATCCTCCAAAGGTTGTGGTTGCCAGTGCATTTGATGTTCCGAAAAACTGTAGGTCGCTCCTTGTTTCTTCAGAAACTCCTTGGCTGAGTGGGACCCGGCCGGTGCGTTCAACAGGATCTTCTTGAAGCCGATCCGATTTACAGTCGCCATCGCTTCTTCGAAAAGCTGCGTGAAATGGCCTTTGCGGCGTTCGTCCGGTTTGACCATCCCAGTCACTTCGACCGTTGATGCAAATGGATACAAACCGATAAAAGCAATCAAACATTCATTTTCGTAATAGAAGAAATCATGGGAAATACAATCCCGGGCTCGAAGCATATCCCAGTTTAATTTCAGTTCCAGTGCATCATGGGCCTCGACTTCTTTTTGAAGCTTTTCAATATCGGAAAGTTGTTTCGCTGATAACATAGCGGGCTCCTTCATCAATCATTTTTTGAATTCGACATGGGCTTTATAGCTCGTGTTCGCTTTTGATGTCGCCCACCAGTTCTTCGATCAAGTCTTCGAGTGTGACGAGTCCGGCAGTACCGCTGAATTCGTCCAAGACGATCGAAAGATGGACATTCTTTTTCTGCATTTCGAGAAACACTTCATCGATCTTTCTTTTTTCAAAGACAAAATGGGGGGTTCGCATGATGTTCCGGATATCAAAACTGTCCGGATCCACTCCTTCCCTGAAACGGAAAAAGTCTTTTGTATGCAACGTGCCGATAATGTGATCAGCATCCCCTTCATAAACTGGAAATCTGGTAAAAGGATGTTCGTTGACGGTGTCTATAATTTCTGCAAGGCTCTGCGAGGTTGAGATGGTGACCATATCCATTCTGCGGACCATGATTTCATCCACAGTCTTGTCGTTGAACTCAAAAACCCTGGTGATAAAAAGTTGTTCCATCTCTTCAATCGTTCCTTTTTCTTTACCAGCATCCAGCATCAAGCGAATTTCTTCTTCCGTCTCTTCAGGAGGTGCCATTTTCGGATCGATTCCGAGCAACAGCAGGACAGCGTTCGTCGAGCCAGACAGAATTTTTACAAAAGGGCTTGCGATGATTGCCAGGAAACGCAAGGGACGGATGATCAGCATGGAAATCGGCTCCGCTTTTTGAAGGGCCAGCCGTTTTGGCACAAGCTCGCCAAAAACGAGTGTGAAA
>DATHVY010000256.1:0-1567 GCA_035461045.1 Planococcus sp. (in: firmicutes) | reverse complement strand
TCTCGATAGCAGAACCGGGAGGGTATATGCGGATTTTCCTCGATACTGGTGAATCCGGCCATGCTTTGATCTATGCCTACCTTCAACAATCGAATCCTATCCATAAATTGTATGCCATCCAAATCCTCAAGGCATTTGGCGACGTACTACCGGAGCCTAATCACCCGATGGGAATGCCAGAATCACTGACGTTCCGGGAAATTGAAGTCCTTCGACTCCTTGCAGAGGGTTGTTCCAACCGGCAAATCGCAGAGAGACTCATTCTTTCCGAAGGGACCGTCAAATACCACGTTCATCACCTACTTGGAAAACTCAACGTGGAAAGCCGGACACAGGCTCTTGCAAGAGCAAAAGAACTTGGTTTGATCTAGAAACAATCAGCCTTATGCAAACCACCCTGCACGAACGACAGGGTGGTTTTTTGATTTAGAAAAACAAACCAAAGACTGATCTTAAGATAGTCGACAACAAGGTTTTGTGTTGTTACGATGACTCCATGAAAAAGATCATTCTCCCAAGCATAATACTTCTCCTCCTAGCGGCAATTCTCCTGTTCGTGTGGTGGGATAAGACAAAGATTGAGGTCCTGACCCCGATTGATGCCCTTACCCCGGAAGATTCGGCGATACGATATATCCGAAAGATGAATACGGGAAACTTAACCATCAACAGCAATACCGTAGAGGCAATTCAAACGGTCGAGTTGACCGACCTAGTGTTGGTCTTAGTCCAGTACAGCGGCACACGCCGTAGGGGCGGGGTGGAGATCTGCGAGATGGTACTGGAAACCGAGAAAGATCAGCTTAACGGCTGGGAACCGAAAAGCGGCGCTAGCTTATGCCATGGGGTTAATGACCCTACAAACTCCATACCCGTTACAACAGGCAGCAGCCACGGTAATTCTACTCTCCAGAATCCCGGCTATTCGACAGTCTACGGCTTTGTACGCGATCCGCAGATTTCGAAAGTGGTGGTCACCTGGGAAGACGGGCAGATACAGCCGGTCGAAGTGCAAGGGAGCACGTACTTAGCCGCACGCGAAGGCGGATTTAACATGAAAAAGATCGAAGCTTATAACGATCAGAACGAAATCGTGTACAAGACCAGATAGGGACCAGTGAAACCAGAAAACAATCGAGAGAAAGAGTAAGATGAAAACCATGCGAAACATCCTTATCATCATCGCCGGGATTGTACTCACGGTTGGATTGTTGGGCTGGCTTGGCTTGCAGATCCAGCCGCAGCCCTTCTCTGCATTTCCAGAAAATACCCCGCCGTTGGAAACTGTGTCATTACCCGCCGGGCTCCCGGCGCCGGTGGAGCGTTTCTACCGTGCGGTCTACGGTGAGGAAGTGCCAGTGATTGAGACAGCGGTCATTCAAGGGCGAGGAGTTATGAAACCCTTTATGAATATCCCCATACCGGCGCGCTTCGTTTTCGTGCATGACGCTGGCAAGGATTACCGTCATTACTTTGAAGCAACCCTGTTTGGTATCCCGCTGTTGAAAGTGAACGAGGGATATATCGATGGAGAGAGCTTTTTTGAAAGCCCAATGGGGAGTTACTA
>DATHVY010000255.1:0-10427 GCA_035461045.1 Planococcus sp. (in: firmicutes) | reverse complement strand
CATTGCGATTTTTTCGAATGATTTCTTATATCTATATAACATAATCGAATCCCTCATTTTCATCATAGAGCAGCTTAACCCATAGTACTATAAAACTAAAGTTTACTCAAGTTCGAGGCAGCTCTTCAATTGGAGACATTTTCTGCAAAAAACAGCCAGTACGCGATTCCCCAAGCTATGGAAAGAACCAGGATAAACAAGAACAATTTGATATTCGCCTTTTTCATCGGCTTTTCTGCTTTTGCTCATACGACATATCCTGCTTGACCAGATCTTCATTGGTTTCACGTCTGATCACCAACTGGTGATCACCATCTTCAACAAAAACGACAGCTGGGCGGACAATACGATTATAGTTGCTGGCCATCGAATAGCCATAGGCCCCGGTACAGAAAACACTTAGCAGATCGCCTGCGCTCACTTCCGGCAGCTCGGCTTTTTCAATCAATTTATCGCCCGACTCACAGCATTTGCCCGCGATTGTGTAAACTTCAGTATTGGAAGCATTCGCTTTGTTTGCCAGCAAGGAGCTGTATTTAGCCCCATACAACGCTGGCCGAATATTATCTGACATGCCACCATCCACTGCAGCATATTTACGGACACCAGGAACTTCTTTCGTTGAACCGATTGTATAAAGCGTCGTGCCTGCATCACCGATCAATGACCGGCCAGGTTCGATCCAAATTTCAGGAATAGAGAAAAGGGCTGCAGCAGAAACCTCTTTTACGGTTTCTATCATTTCTTTTACATAAACAGCCGGTTCAAGGGGCTCGTCTTCCGCCGTATAGCGGATTCCAAATCCACCTCCGAGATTCAGGACAGGGCATGTATAACCATATTCATGTTTCCATTCAGCCATTTTTTCTACCAGCTTTTGCGCAGCTAGGCGAAAAGCAGCCGTGTCGAAAATTTGCGAGCCGATGTGGCAATGCAATCCTAAAACCTTCAAGTAAGGCTGTTGATAGGTTTGAACAAAGGCATCATCAGCCTGCCCGTTTTTCAAGTCAAATCCAAATTTAGAATCCGCCTGTCCTGTTGTGATGTAATCATGAGTGTGCGCTTCGATTCCAGGTGTCACCCGGATGAGCAGGTTCATCGGCTGCTTCAATTCTTCGGAAATTCTTTTCAAAAGCTCAATTTCATGGAAGTTATCGACCACGATGCAGCCGATTTCTTCTTCAAATGCCATACGCAGCTCAGCTTCGCTTTTGTTGTTGCCGTGAAAATGTATCTTTTCTTTCGGGAACCCTGCTTTGACGGCTGTATACAACTCGCCGCTTGAAACAACATCGAGAGATAGATTTTCCTGCGCCGCAACTTGGTAGATGGCAATACTGGAAAAAGCTTTGCTGGCATATGCCACTTGATAACCGATTTTTGCCTCTTCAAACGTTTTTTGAAAAGCTTTTGCACGTTCGCGGAATAACTGGATATCGTAAACAAAAAGCGGTGTTTCGTATTGACGGGCCAATTCAAGGGAATCCACCCCGCCTATTGTCAAATGGCCTTGATCATTGATTGCTTGAGTTCCATATAAATGCATGAGTAGCCCTCCTGATTTGCGAATGGCAGATAAGAAAAAAGCTTGCTGAGAATTAACCCAGCAAGACTTTTAACGCGTGATCAACTCAGAGATTAACTGAGGCTTTTCAACCGCTTCGCTTGTAAATTCTATACTATTATATAACATTTCCACACATTCGTCGATTGAAGCATCATTGGAATAGATTGTGGCAATCGCTTCACCTTTTTCGACGAAATCCCCTACCTTTTTATGCAGAACGATTCCCACTGCCAAATCGATGACCGATTCTTTAGTCGCCCTTCCGGCTCCAAGCACCATCGCAGCCGTGCCAATTTCATCCGCTTCCATAAATGAAATATAGCCTTCTTGCCTCGATTCAACAGGGTTCACATACTTAGCCTGCGGCAGTAATCCGACATCGTCCACCACCGCCGGGTTGCCACCCTGGTCCTGGATCAATTGCTTGAACGCCCGAAGGGCATCTCCATTTTCAATGACTGCTTCGAGCATGGTACGGGCTTCTTCCAATGTTGAGGCTCCTTCGCCAAGAACCACCATCTGGCTGCCGAGAACCAAGCATAGTTCCGTTAAATCCTCCGGTCCGTTTCCTTGCAGTGTTTCAATGGCTTCTTTCACTTCCAGCGCATTGCCGATTGCGAATCCAAGAGGCTGGCTCATATCCGAAATGATGGCCATCGTCCGGCGTCCAGTGGAGTTGCCAATGGCAACCATTGCGTTTGCCAGTTCCTTGGCGTCTTCTGCAGTTTTCATGAATGCGCCCTCGCCTGTTTTTACATCCAGCACAATTGCATCCGCTCCAGCGGCAATTTTCTTGCTCATGATGGAGCTCGCAATCAACGGAATGCTGTTGACCGTAGCCGTAACATCCCGGAGTGCATAAAGTTTTTTATCGGCAGGAGTCAGGTTGCCACTTTGGCCGATCACTGCCAACTTATGATCGTTTACTTGTTTAATGAAATCTTCGGTGGATAATTCCACATTAAAACCTTCGATGGCTTCAAGCTTATCAATCGTGCCTCCGGTGTGACCAAGTCCACGGCCGCTCATTTTCGCAACCGGAACGCCGCAAGCTGCGACGAGCGGAGCCAAGATCAGCGTAGTGGTATCCCCTACGCCGCCTGTTGAGTGTTTGTCCACTTTAACTCCTTCGATGGCTGACAAATCGATTTGGTCTCCAGATCCCGCCATTGCCAAAGTCAAGGCGGCCCGTTCCTTGTCTGTCATATCGTTAAAATAGACAGCCATCAAAAAAGCGCTCATTTGATAGTCTGGAATCTCATCCACTGTGTAACCTGATACGATATATTGTATTTCTTCTGTCGTCAGTTCAAAGCCGTCTCGTTTCTTTTCGATTAAGTCTACCATTCTCATGCCAATAACCACCTTTTCAAGTTAATTTTGATAAAAAGCTTTTCCCGAATTTTGGCAATGGAACGGAGAAATTATCTGCAATCGTTGCACCAATATCCGCAAAAGTTTCTCCAAGCGCCATTTCTTCACCCTTTTCAAAGCGAGGGGAAAATGCGAGCACAGGGACAAACTCCCGTGTGTGGTCTGTACCAGGGAAAGTGGGGTCGTTGCCGTGATCTGCAGTAAGGATCAACAAATCATCTTGCCCCAATTTCTCTGTGACTTCCGGCAACCTTAGATCGAAAGCCTCGAGCGCTTCTCCGTATCCTTTCGGATCTCTCCGGTGGCCGTACAGCGCATCAAAATCGACAAGATTCAAGAAACTAAGGCCGATGAATTCTTCCTGAACGACTCCAACCAGCTTGTCCATTCCATCCATATTGTCTTTTGTCCGTATCGCTTTGGTAACGCCTTCACCATTATAAATATCATCAATTTTGCCGATGGCAATCACTTCTTTGCCGTGATCTTTCAGTTCACTCATCACCGTGCGGTCAAAGGGCTTAAGTGCATAATCATGGCGATTTGTTGTGCGTTTAAATGATCCTTTTCCAGTTCCCAAGAAAGGCCGAGCGATAACACGCCCTACAAGAAATTCAGGAGTCAGTGTTAACTCCCGTGCTATTTCACATATACGGTAAAGCTCATCCAATGGAATGATTTCTTCGTGAGCTGCAATTTGCAGCACAGGATCAGCTGAAGTATAGACGATGATCGCCCCTGTCGCCATGTGCTCTTCGCCCAGTTCATCCAGAATTTCTGTTCCACTTGCCGGTTTATTGCCGATTACTTTTCGGCCGGTCTTTTCTTCAAGCTGACGAATCAGCGTCTCTGGAAATCCATTCGGATATACCTTGAACGGGGTATCAATATTGAGCCCCATGATTTCCCAGTGACCAGTCATTGTATCTTTCCCTACAGATGCTTCCTGAAGTTTACCGAAATGGGCAGTCGGTACAGAAACTTCAGATAACCCTTGGACAGGAACAATATTGGCTAGACCCATCTTCTCCATGTTGGGCATATTCAGTCCACCAACAGCTTCCGCGATGTGTCCAAGAGTGTTGGAACCTGTGTCGCCAAAGGCTTGGGCATCCGGTGCTTCTCCAACTCCCACAGAGTCCAATACTACTAAATGAATTCGTTTGAACGGTTTAGATGTCATTTGATTTGCCTCCTTGTTTACGCTTTTATATTACCATATTTCCAACGCATGTCGGAAGTCTGACATCCATTAAGCTCTTGGATGAAATTGAGAATACACATCCTTCAATCTCGTCTTACTGACATGCGTATAGATCTGGGTAGTCGAAATATCGGCATGTCCAAGCATTTCCTGAACCGCTCGCAAATCAGCACCATTTTCAATAAGGTGCGTCGCAAATGAGTGCCTCAACGTATGTGGAGTCAATTCTTTTTGAATGCCGGCTTTTTGCGCATGCTGCTTTAATAGTTTCCAGCAGCCTTGGCGGGTTAATCGCTTTCCCCGTTGATTGATGAAAAGAGCTTCGGTTTTCTCGCCTTCTTTGCGCAATTCCCCGCGCGCATTCTTCAAGTAATTTTCGCATGCAGACAAAGCGGATTTCCCAAGCGGAATAATACGTTCCTTTGATCCTTTTCCTGTACAGCGAACAAACCCCATTGTTAAATGGACGTCTTCCACATCGAGATTTATGCATTCGCTGACACGCATTCCACTGGCATACAACAGTTCAAGCATCGCCTGATCCCTTAAGCCGCTTGCTTTGTTCACATCAGGAGATTGAATGAGTGCATCAACTTCCTCGATTGATAGTATATTTGGCAGCTTCTTATCCATTTGAGGCATTTCCAAATGGACAGTCGGATCATTGTCCACTACCCGCTCCCGGATCAGAAACTGATGAAACGAGCGAATGGAAGAGATGTGGCGGGCAACTGTTCGGGATGTTTTCGCACTTTCCTTTAGATGCCTCAGGTGGTTTAAAATGTGCAGTCTTTCCACTTTCCGGAGGGATTCCAGCTGCTCGACTTCTTTTAAATACTGAAGGTAACTCTTTAAATCTCTCTCATAAGATTGCAGCGTGTTTGCCGCAAGCTGCCTTTCCACCCGAAGAAAATGCAAATAATCATCCAAGGCGTCTTTAGCGTATTTCATGGCGCGTCCCCCTAAAGTTAAATTTATAAAATAACGACTCTATTAAAAAAGACGGCCTTCTCGAGGCCGTCTTTCATTTTAGTTGCCATCACTGGATGGTGGTCCAGCATTTTGGTCATTGCATCTCCAGCAGATGCCGTGAAAAGTCAGTCGATGGTCTTTTATCTGGAAGTTCCAGCGTTTTTCAACAATCGTTTCGACATCTTCAAGCAAGTCTTCCTGTATTTCATCTACTGCGCCGCATTCGATGCAAACCAGATGATGGTGGAAATGCGCCGCCCCTTCCTTACGAAGATCATAACGGGAAACTCCGTCACCGAAGTTGATTTTATCGACAATTTTAAGTTCAGTTAACAATTCCAATGTCCGGTAAACTGTGGCGAGTCCGATTTCAGGTGCTTTGTCTTTTACCAAGAGGTAAACATCCTCAGCACTTAAATGGTCTTCCTCGTGCTCCAGCAATACTCGAACGGTCGCTTCACGCTGTGGCGTCAATTTGTAACTCGCAGCGTGCAATTGCTTTTTTATACGATCTATTCTGGTTTCCATGAGACGCCCTCCCTCAAACTGCCTTTATTATAACAAAAGAGCGTTCTCATTTACAAGAATCAAAGACGAAGTAAGTTATAATGATTATTACCTTATAATAGTATTAATTATTAGATGCTAATCGTTCTTTTGCCCATAGAACCGCGAATGCAGTCTTGGCGTCGTAAATGCGCTGATTTCTTACCATTTCCTCAGCTTCTTCCAAACTGACTTCCATCAATTCTACAAATTCATCCTCATCCAATAGGGCTTGACTCATGGATTTTTTCAGGCCCACTGCAAAATACATGTGAACCACTTCATCGGCAAACCCGGGGGAAGTCGAAAAGCTCTGAATCAGCTCGAGCTTGTCCGCGGTGTAGCCCGTCTCTTCTTCCAACTCACGCATTGCTGTGAATTCAGGCGCCTCACCTTTCTCCAGTTTTCCTGCAGGGATTTCTACTAAAGAACGTTCCAGAGCTTTGCGGTATTGTTCGACCATCAACATCTTATTTCCAGGAGTGATGGCGATGACCGCAACCGCTCCGGGATGTTCGATCAATTCTCTTTTCGACGTCTTGCCGTTCGGCAAACTGACATCATCCACTTTCAAATTGATGATTTTACCTTCATATATCCGGTTGGAATGCGTTGTCTTTTCTTCGAACTTTTTCATGGGAATCCTCTTTTCATTTGTGATTTCTCTACTGGAAAGTATACCATAGAAGAAATGACAGACTAAATGAGGTGAGGTATTGAAGAAGAACAAGCTCGCATCAAGTGAAATCGAAGTAAGCGAAATCGGCTTTGGCTGCATGTCGCTGCCGGCCGGCCAGGAAGAAGCAACGGCGATCATCGAGGAAGCTCTAACGCAGGGCATCAATTATTTTGACACTGCGGACATGTATAATCGAGGGCTCAATGAAGAGCTTGTCGGAAAAGCGTTAAAGGATCACCGCAAAGAAATTGTTCTCGCCACAAAAGTCGGAAACGAATGGCACAGCGGTAGAGACGAAGTCAATTGGAACGCCAGTAAGGACTACATCACCTCCCAAGTCCACAACAGTTTAAAGCGTCTTGGGACTGATTATATCGATCTGTACCAGCTTCATGGCGGCATGATCACCGACAACACAGAAGAAACAATCGAAGCTTTTGAATCGTTAAAGAAAGACGGGTTGATCCGAGCCTACGGAATTTCTTCCATCCGGCCAAATGTGATCAAACGTTTTTTGGATAAGAGCGATATCTCTTCCATCATGATGCAATATAGCCTGCTGGACCGGCGTCCAGAAGAATATTTTGAAGCGATTCACAAAGCCGGCAAATCCGTCGTGACCCGCGGCAGCCTTGCGAAAGGACTGTTGACGAAAGAGGGCTTGCAGCGTGCGGAAGCGATGGGCAGTTATCTTACTTACAATCAACATGAATTGAAAAAAACACTGACAGAATTGATGAAGGTGCATGAAAACCTTCATGCTCTGTCCATCCATTCAGTTCTGGACAATCCGGTTGTAGCATCCGCGGTAACCGGCGCCAGCTCAGCTTCACAAGTAAAAGATACCATCAAAGCTTATGACACTGCCGTTTCAAAACAGCAAATCGAACAAGCGAAGCAACTGACGAAGAAAAACCAATATACCGAACATCTAATATCCTGATTTAAAATGACGAACAAAACGCCAGCAGCTAAAAAGCTACTGGCGTTTTTAGTTCAATAAGAACCTAGAAGAGCACTTTAAACACGAGTACACTTTCATAAGTTAAGTGTTTTTGTTTCTACTGCTTCGATCGTTAGAAACAGGCTTTGGAAAGACGGTTGGGCCTTGGTCACTTGAAGACCTGACTGTTTCACCAGTTTGAGTGTGTCTCTGTTCAAATGGCAACCGGCGAATGCCTTTTTCCACAGAGGTGTTGCCAGATCCTGTGCTTTAGCGAGCGGCGGCTGATCCATCCTGACGTGTTCAAACAGCAGAATTCTGGCACCAGGTTTGCAGACCCTGCGAATTTCCTGAAGTGCTTTCTTCGGGTCCGGGATGGTACAAAACACCAAGGTTCCAACCACCGAATCAAATGAATTGTCTTCGAACGGGAGATTTTCCGCGACCGCATCGTAAACATGAATCGGGAAATCGCGTTTTTTTGCTTGTTTCATCGATCGCTCTCCCATTGATCGATCAGGCTCGATGGCATCAACCTGTGAAACATTTCGATAATGCTTGAAATTCAAGCCGGTGCCGGAGCCAATTTCCAGGACACGCCCTTCAGCTTTGCCTACTAAATTCTTTCTGACGCTATTAAACCGCACCTGTTCAACCGGTTTCATCAACGCATCGTATAATTTGGCATAGAAGTTTCCCATTATATCACCTCTTGTCTAGTTGGAGTGCTAAGTTATAAGCTCATTGAGTGGTTCCTCAAGTCAATCAGGAACCGGTTTTTTTGCGTAGAGCGTTACTTTCTCTTTAGCTAACGTTAAATAGACCACCATACCGAGTATTAATGCAGTTCCAGCCATTTGGTATGCCCCGTAGGGAATTTGCAGCCAGAGGACCGCTGTTACGATTGCGGCAAGTGGCTCCACACTGCCCAGTAAACTGGTTTCTTGAGGCATCAAGTATTTCAGGCTCTCTAAGTAAAACCAAAAAGCGAACATAGTGCCGAAAATGATCACAAAGAATAGGTACAGAAGTGTCTCTGGAGTCCAGGCGCTAACATCCACTCTCCACGGCGGATGAAAAATGCCCAGACTGGCACCCCCGATGATCATTGCCCATCCGATGATGTTCAAAGATCCCCATTTCTTTAACAACTCACCAGCATATAGCGTGTAGAAAGCAAGCGCAATTCCTGAAAGCACTCCCCAAACCACTGCTCCAAAAGGAACTGCCAAACTGCCGAAGGACCCGTCAGTCAACAACAGGAACGTTCCAGACAATGCCATGCTGACAGCTATGAGATCTTTTTTTCGGAACTTGCTCACTTTTCGAAGCACCAAAAATAGAATGATGAAAACCGGAGCAAGATATTGCAGCAATGTCGCAACCGCTGCATTTCCGAGACTAATCGATGCCATATACGTATACTGAACGGCTAGCATACCAAAAATGCCAAAAACAATTAACTGAAAAACCGCCCTTTTATCTTTCCAGACCGAAAGGATTTCGCTGCGTTTTTGGGACGCAAGTCTCAGAAGCAGCAGCAATAAACCAGCAATAATCAGCCTTGTGGAAACGAGCCATTCCACTGAGATTCCTTCTTCCTGAAACAAACGCTGGGCGACAGTACCGCCCACTCCCCAGAAAGAAGCACCCAGCATAACCAAGATAATCCCTGTCAGTTTCGATTTTTCTTCCATTATATTCCCACACTTCGTTTTCTATTTTAATGAACCATATATTTTAATCTTTAGTAAGAGGGCCTTCCAGTACAATCTTGCCAATTGTCTTGCTTGTCAAAAGTTGTTGATACGCTTCCTCCAAGTTCTTTTCATTGATCGGCTGAAAATGGCGGGTCATGGTAGACTTGACCAATCCTGATTCCACCCAATCAGCCAGCTGGTTCAATAAATGATGTTGCCTGACCATATCCTCAGTTCCAAACACTGAACGCGTGTACATCAGCTCGTAAGACAGGCTGACACTTTTTGAAAATAAGCGAAGGTCCAATGGCTTGAATGCTGGGAGGATCGTGCAGATTTTGCCTTGTGGCATGATCACTTCAGCCATATTGGCCATATGATCATCAACATTTGTCAAACAGAAAATGAAATCCACTTCTTCTATTTCCAACTCATGTAGTTGAGGTCCGAAAGGCTGATGGTGATTGATGATCCAATCGGCCCCGTGTCCTTTCGCCCATTCTGAGGATTCAGTCCGAGAAGCTGTGCCGATAACTTCGAGCCCTGCCAATTTTGCGATTTGAGTGGCGACGGATCCCACTCCTCCCGCAGCACCGATAATCAGGATTTTTTTCCCTTTGTTTTCATGCGGAAGCTCTGAAACACCTAAACGGTCAAAAAGAGCTTCCATGGCAGTAAGTCCTGTCAGCGGAAGAGCTGCTGAATGCGGGAAATCCAAATTCTTGGGCTTACGGCCTACAATTCGTTCATCCACCAAATGAAGTTCGCTCAGACTCCCAGGCCGGTTATTCGTTCCAGCGTAGAAAACTTCATCCCCCACTTCAAATAATGAACAATCTTCACCGGTATGCAAAACGACTCCTGCCGCGTCCCTGCCGACAATCGTCAGTGAGTGATCGTCCTCTTTCTTGGCATCTCTGGTGCGTAAGTCTGTGGGGTTTACGGATACCGCACGAACCTCAACCAAGAGATCTCTGCCACTTGCAACCGGTCTATCAATTTCCACAAATTCAAATGGAGGTGATTGGGTTATGTCTCCTTTTCGATAAAAACCAAAAGCTTTTATTGTTTCTGCAGTCAAACTTACCACGCCTTTCCGTTTTTTTAAGGTCTATGGCAATCATTCTACACGTATCTTGAAGTGAAACAAAACTTCTGAACGCAAAAAACTTCCTGCAGCCCACTCGGCTTGCAGGAAGTTCGCATTTTGGCATTAAAATTTATTGCCTTTATCACCATGTCGCTCCAGGAGCTCTTCGAAAGATAAATTCTTCTCACGCTCTTTGCGTTCAAACTGGCGCTGCGCTTCTTTTTCTTCTTCTTGCTTTTGTTGTTCCTGAACCAACTCTTTTTTAGTGGCCTTCAATTTAGCCAATACGTCTTCAGAGAACATACCATTAGAATCTTCGTTCTTTTTTGCCATAATCTTCTCTCCTTATGGA
>DATHVY010000254.1:0-9869 GCA_035461045.1 Planococcus sp. (in: firmicutes) | reverse complement strand
GGCAGTCGCTTCAAAAAGATCCATGATTTCGGATGGATTGCGCTCCAGAAGGAAGATATTATACATGGCTACTGCCCGGTATGGGGTCTGAGCGGAATAGACTTCTTTGACGTCCCGCTGCAGGACGGTCAGAGGCAATGGAGCCGCCTCTTCTAAAACCGTTTCACTGAATAGCGGATTCCAGGACATTTCTTGTGTCAGGTAAGAGGCTATGTAGTTGGAAGGCAAGCCGCTCAAAGGTTCCCCAATATGTGATTCTCTCCCATAAAACAAGGCACTCGGCAAAATCTTTCCAATGGAACCGGAGTAGACTTTGAATTCACCCTCAGATGGATCGCGTGCAAATACAGGTTCCCCATTTAAAAACAAACTATAATTCAGACCATGCTCCTCCCTCAACTCCACCAGACGCGGCACTGCTTTACGCATGCCGTTTGAATTGATTTCCTCATCCGGTACAGTCAACAGCAAGAGATTGATCGGCCATTGCTCGATGGATGCTTTCTCCAAAAGGGACATGTGCAGAACCAATCCGGCTTTCATGTCCATAACCCCACGCCCGAATAAATAATCACCTGACTCCAAATCGTTGATGACCGCATCGCTGAAAAACTCTTTATGGTTATGAAGCTCTTTGGTCAGCTCTCTCGGCTTGCATGCCAAAGGCTGAAGAATGCCGAAATCATCAGTGGCAACCGTATCAAAGTGGCTGATCAGAACCACGGTATCTGTCGCTTCCGGATGTTTATAGAGAGCGGTCAAATATTGCCGGTCCCAATTCACCTCCCCAAACTGAAGCAGATCCGGGTGCTGTTGAAAATATTCCAGTTCCGATAACTTCTGATGCAGTTTCACCGGAAAATCAATTTCTCCCTGTGTCAAAAACACACTATCCCACGACACCAACTCACATAACAGGTCGGTCATTTTTTCTTTCGTACCCCACAGTCGCTCCATCCCTCGCACCTCCAAGAATGATCAAGCCAGCTTCTTGATGAAACTTTCCAAACGGTCCATACCTTCTTCGAGCACGCGCATGCTGTAGGCATACGAAATTCTTAAAAACCCTTCACCATAAGAGGTGAAGGCAGAGCCCGGAACTGCCGCAACGCCGCCCTCTTTCAATAAGCGCGTGGCAAAATCAAACGAACTCAACCCGAACTTTTCAATGGATGGAAAAATATAAAACGCACCATTCGGCAGCACCACATCAATGCCCATGTCGATCAAGCGACCATAAACGTAATCCCGGCGCTTGATGTATTCTTTATTCATCTCAGCGGGCACATGCCGCTGATTGGTCAGCGCTTCGATTGCCGCATGCTGGCCGGGCACAGAGGCACACAGGGTATTGTATTGATGCACTTTAATGACTTGAGCCATCAACTCTTCCGGCCCAAGAACAAAACCGATTCTCCAGCCGGTCATCGAATGGGATTTCGACAAGCCGTGCACGAGGAACGTCCGGTCGCGCAGCGATTCAAAATCGGCAAACGTACTATGGGCACCACTGAATGTATTTTCACTGTAAATTTCATCGGTGACGATAAAGATATCCCGTTTTTCCAACACTTCGGCCAGCTTCGCCACTTTTGCTGAATCGAGCGTAACTCCTGTCGGATTGGAAGGGAAGTTCATCAGGATCGCTTTCGTCTTATCAGTAATGAGCGACTCCAGCATGTCCGGGTCCGGCTGGAATTGCGTTTCGGACATATCCAGGTAAACTGGCGTTGCTCCGTTCATCGTAATCAGCGGCAAATAGCCTGGGTACGTGGGAACTGGCAGGATCACTTCGTCGCCTTCTTCCAGGATGGTCCGGAAAACCGAATCCAAGCCTTCACTGGCTCCATTGGTCACGATAATTTCAGTTTGAAATTTATAGTTCAATCCATAGGAATCCTGGAAAAAAGATTGAATCGCCTGACGCAAATCCACTATCCCGGCATTATGGGAATAACTCGTCTGGTTGTTTTCGATGGCCCGGATCCCTGCTTGCTTGACCGCTTCCGGAGTCGGGAAGTCGGGTTGGCCGATCGTCAGGTTCACGGCTTCCGGATGGTTGACCACCTGATTGGCGAATACGCGGATGCCCGAAAACTGAACATCTTGTACTTTAGTGTTGATAGAAGGACTCATGCATTGACAACCTTTCTAAAAAAATTGGATAGTTAATCTCCTAAATTCGGCAGCCATAGGGAGAGCGCAGGTACAAAGGTGATCACGAGAAGGCAGACAATCATAGACAGTAAGAACGGCATGACGGCCAAAGCAATTTTCTCAAACCTCACACCCCCTACACTGGATGCTACAAATAAGTTTACTCCAAGTGGAGGCGTTACGAAACCAATTGCCAAGTTTGCGATCAAGATCACTCCGAAATGGACCGGATCCACACCAACAGCCACAACAATCGGCAAGAGAATCGGTGTCAATACCACCAAAGCGGAAATCGTATCGATGAACATACCCACGACGAGCAGCAAAAGGTTGATTGCCAATAGAATCACAAATGGATTCGTTGATAAAGAAATCAGGAATTCGGAAATTTCGCCCGGAATTTGTTCGATTGTCATAAAATAAGCGAACGAAACAGACAACCCGATAATGATCATCGTCGTCGCATTGATCACGATCGCTTCCCTGAAACTTTCAAACAAGCCTTCCCACGATAATTCTTTATAGACGAACTTACCGATGACAATTGCATAGACAACCGCCACAACCGCAGCTTCCGTCGGCGAAAACACGCCGCCATATATGCCGCCCAAAATAATCACCGGGATCAATAAAGCCCATTTGGCTTCCCAGAAAGTTTTCAGTACATCTTTGAATTCAAACTTAACAGGAGGATCCGGCTTATAGCCTCTCTTCCTCGAAATAATATACGCAGTCAGCATCAATCCAGTCGCGATCAACAGTCCGGGCAAGATTCCTGCAAGGAACATGCTCCCAACTGAAACCCCGCCGATGACCCCGTATAAAACAAACGGGATACTTGGGGGAATGATGACGCCGATCGACCCCGCCGATGCAGCAACCGCTGACGCAAAACCGCCGTCATACTTGCGTGCGATCATCGCCGGAATCATGAAACCGCCAATTGCTGCAACTGTCGCTGGACCAGACCCGGATATTGCCGCAAAGAACATACAGGCCACGATGGTCACCATACTTAACCCACCGACCATCCAGCCAACCATAGCGGCTGCGAGATTGAGCAGCCGCTTGGAAACTCCGCCTTTCCCCATCAGGATTCCAGCTAACATGAAAAATGGAATTGCCAGCAACGGGAATGAGTCAAGCGAAGTAAACGCCTTTTGAGTAATGACACTGAGCGGCAGCGTCGAACCGAAATAAATGGCGACCAGTGCGGAAACCCCCAGTGAGACTGCAATTGGCACACCGATCAATAAACAAACAAATAGAGTTCCAAACAGAAGTCCGATCGTCATACTGGAAGGTCCCCTTTCGTCCGCTCTTTATAATCGCCGCGCCATACCAATACCAACTGTTGGATCAGTCGAATCGCCATGCCAAGACCTCCCAAAGGAACAGCAATAAATGCAATCCACATTGGCAATTGCATTGCAGGAGTCACTTGGCCGTTCCGTATGCTGTTCAGCACCAGTTCTGTTCCAAAGTAGGCCAAGAACAAAGCCAGCCCAAACCAAATAACAATCGATATCGTCTCGAGAATTTTTCTGGGTACCCCTGTGAACATCGTAATGAATGCCTCAACACGTATATGAGCCCTTAATTTGACAGCGTAGCTCGCGCCAACCCAGACCTGAAATATATGTACATAACGCGCCAATTCTTCCGTCCAACTCGGTGCATTTGAAAAAACATATCGGCCGACTACCTGCCCAAATATCAATAAGACCATTAGAACAAGCGTAAATACAAGAAAAATCTCTTCTGCCTTGGCGAACTTTTTTTGCATCCTTACTACTTCCTTTCTAAGATGAAAAAAATCAAGGAATCACTTCCTTGATTTTCATCTGTCATTTATCAACGATTATTTGCTGCCAATGCTTGATCGATCAAATCTCTTCCAATCTGATCTTCGTATTTTGTGTAAACCGATTCCGCTGCCTCACGGAATTCATCACGCTGTTCATCTGTCAGGTCATTGATCTGCATGCCGGCTTCTTCCAGCTGCTCCATAAATTCGGAATCCTGTTGCTGGGCAAGTTCACGCTGTTCAGTGCGGAACTCTTCTGCCGCTTCAGTGACCAGCTCCTGCAAATCTTCCGGCAAGCCGTTGAAAAAGTCATTATTCGCAAGAAGAGCTGTTGCTGCATATACATGGCCAGTCAGTGTCAGATAATCCTGAACTTCATAGAACCGGTTTGTGTAGTATAAGGAAATTGGGCAGTCCATTGCATCGTAAGTTCCCTGTTGAAGGGCCGTATATAATTCTCCGAAAGCAAATGGAGATGCATTTGCTCCGAAAGCATTGAACGTGTCCGTATGCAGCGGGCTTTCCAACGTACGCATTTTTAATCCTTCCAAGTCGGATGGTGATTCAATTGGGCCCCTATTATTGGATACATGACGGAAGCCATTTTCTCCAAACACCAATCCCTTTAAATCGTTATTTTCCAGATCAGCCATCAGTTCCTGGCCCAATTCTCCATCCAGCGCTTCATATGCCGCTTCATTGCTGTTGAAGAGAAAAGGAAGGTCGAAAACCTGGAATTTATCGTTGAACGATGCCATTGCCGCTACAGCCGGAATCGTCATTTCAATATTTCCAAGCTGCACCGCTTCGATCGCTTCCCGGTCAGAACCGTATAATTGTCCATTCGGATAAAGTTCTACGATTATTCTGCCATCCGATTCTGATTCAAGTTTTTCCTTAAACTCGACTGCCTTTACATGAGAAGACTGTTCTTCCGGCACCAAATGGGCCAGACGGATCGTATAGGTTTCTTCCCCGCCTTCTTCTCCTGTGGAAGTAGCGCCATCTGGTCTCCCGCACGCTGATAGAATAATAGCAACTAATAGTATTAATCCAAGTAATTTTTTCATAGTTCCTCCTGTTTGATGTATTTTAATAATCTCTTTTCGATATTGGCGAGATGAATCTCCATCTTCACCTTGGCTTTTTCAAGATTCTCTTCTTCGAGCGCTTTCAATATGGCAACATGTTCATGGTAGGCTTCAGTTGCACTGTCGTGTATCGTATCGGATAAAAATAAGAACGCACGGCTTCCACCGGTGTTGATCGTATGGATCATTTCCTTCAGGCGCCTGTTCGGAATATCCTGATACAATACATTGTGAAATTCCTGATCTTTGTCCATAAAGGAGATAAAATCTTCTTTATTGATCGCTTGCCATTGCGCTGCAAGAATTTGTTTCAGTTCATGTGCGACACGGCGTTGATCTGATGTCGACATATATCCAAGACTGTGGATTTCCAGTAGTCTGCGAAGTTCCATAATTTCTTTGACATCTTCATGGGTGAATTCCGCCACAATCGCCGGACGGGTTTTTCTCAAATCGATAAGCGCATCAGCAGCCAGCCTTTTTAAGGCTTCACGCAACGGAGTTCGACTTATCCCCAATTCTGCGGCCAATTTCTCTTCCGGCAACTCTTGCCCCGGTTGGAGCTCGCCAGTTAGAATCATCTCTTTAATGTATTCATAAGCCTGCTCCGCTAAAGTGGCCTTGTTTATGATCTTTTGCATGGTTCCCCCTTCCTTTCCTGTTCCTCACAACAGTGTATACTGTATACAGAGAGTATATGGTATGCATAAATGTTTGTAAACATAAATTTCAGAATATATCATTTTATCTATTGGAAACCCGACGCTTTTCACTTTGAAATAAAAAAACCGATTGTTTACTAACGGATATGTCACGAGTATGATAAAAGAAATTACATTCTGTCGAAATCCACCACTAGTCTAAGGAGAGTCTATATGCATAAAAACTGGATTAAAACCCTGGAGAAGTTATTAAGACCTGATCAGCTTTCAGTGAGTGAAGGCGAATTATTCCGGCACAGCCATGATGAATCATCTTTTCAAGGCGTCCATCCCCAAGCCGTTTGCTTTCCTGAAAACAGCCACGACATTCTAAAGATATTGGAAGTGGCAAGGAATTCTGACGTTGCAGTCACTGCATTTGGGGCTGGTTCCGGACTTGAAGGCCAGGCAATTCCATTAAACAGGGGGATATCGTTGAGCTTTGAACGCATGAACCGCATCGTTAAATTTTCCCCCGAAGATCTGCAGGTAGTGGTTCAGCCGGGAATTACCCGCTTGGAATTGAATCGGCACATCAACCGGCATGGCTTATACTTCCCGATCGACCCGGGAGCAGATGCCACAATCGGGGGCATGGCTGCAACCAACGCGAGCGGCACAACCGCGGTCAGGTATGGGGTGATGCGGGATCAGATTCTTGATTTGGAAGTGGTCCTGGCAAATGGCACCCTGCTGCATACGGGAACAAAAGCAAAAAAATCTTCTTCCGGCTATAATTTGACCGGACTCTTCGCCGGTTCTGAAGGAACGCTGGGCATCATTACGGAAATCACTTTAAAACTCCATGGCATCCCGGAACACACGATTGCTTCCAGCTGCACGTTCGCCACTCCCCGCCAATGTGCCGAAGCAGCTCACCTGATCCTATTGAGTGGCATTCCCATTCTGAGAATGGAATTTGTCGATTCTCTGAGCATCCGAAAAGTAAATGCCTACGGAGATTATCGGATTCCAGAAAGCCACACACTATTCTTTGAATTTGCCGGCATGGAAGCAGCGGTTTCCGAGGAGGTTTTGCTGGCTGAAGAACTGTTGAAAGGGCTTGGTGCCGAAAACTGGAGGGTCGCTGATGATGCGAAAGAACGCCTGAACATTTGGAAAGCCAGACATGAAATGGCTTATGCCTTCCGCCATCAAACGGGAGTCGAAGTGACCGGCGGCGATGTGTGTGTGCCGATTTCCACATTGCCAGAGATGATCGACTATGCCCGGGAACTCATTGACGCAAGCAATTTGGAGGGCGGCATACTCGGCCACATCGGGGATGGCAATTTCCATACGCTGATCATGTACGATCCGAAACAACCCGAGCAGCAGCAAGCGGCGGATGTGATCAATGAAAAACTCGCTTTTCGGGCAATTCAACTCGGTGGCACTTGCACAGGCGAGCATGGCGTCGGCATCGGCAAGAAAAAATTCCAAGAAGCGGAACATGGCGCTGCGCTTGAAGTTTTTAAAGACATGAAAAAGATGTTCGATCCGATGAATCTGTTGAATCCTGGGAAGATCTTTTGAATATTCCGCAGGCATTGGAGCGTTTTTTTCGGTTATAGGTGCATATTTCATTCGCATTGGAGCGTATTTTCCAGGCAATGGTGCATATTCCGCCGGCAACGGAGCGTTTTTACAAAAAACGCGTCCGCTTATCATCAGAAAAAAAGAGAATGAACGGTTTCCCGTTCATCCCCTTTTCTTAATTCACGCTGTTATTCAGCTTGGCTAGCGATGCAGCGTTCGCATTCATATATGATTGATTCGCGTTGTTCTTTGATTTCGCATCCGCATTCCCGGCATTCTTTTCTTGTACGAGTCTCATGAGTTTGCATGTTTTTCATAGTGATCTCCTCCAATAGGTTAGTTTAGTTTTTCATACCCAGGCAGTGTCAAAAATTCAGCAAAATCACTTTGCAACGTGAGACTTGTAAACAACTCGCGGGCATCCGCGAAGTTTCCAGTAGAATACTTTTCTTCGCCAACGGCTTCTTTGATCTTGCCGGCCTCTTCTTCGATGATTTCGTTGAATAGGCTGACATCAATTTTGCGACCATCTTCCAGGATTCCTTTCGGATGGCGGATCCATTGCCAAACTTGTGAGCGGGAAATTTCGGCTGTCGCCGCGTCTTCCATCAAGTTGTTGATCGGTGCTGCTCCGTTTCCGGAAAGCCAGGAAGCAATATATTGGATCCCGACAGAAATGTTGGACCGAAGGCCTTCCTCGGTGATCGAACCTTCCGGCACTTCCACCAAATCCGCTGCTTCGACATGAACATCTTCGCGTTTGCGGTCAATTTGGTTCGGTGTCGGCATGTGCTCATCAAATTGTTCCATGGCAACTGCTACCATACCCGGATGGGCAACCCATGTGCCGTCGTGGCCATCTGTTGCTTCGCGGCGCTTGTCTTCCGCCACTTTCTTGAAGGCTGCATCGTTTGCTGCTTCATCGCCTTTGACAGGGATTTGAGCTGCCATGCCTCCAAGAGCCGGTGCGTTGCGCTTATGGCAAGTTTGGATACACAATAATGTGTAAGCTCGCATGAACGGTACCGTCATCGTGACTTGTGAGCGGTCCGGGAAAATGAATTCCGGCAGATTCCGCATTCGCTTGATGACACTGAAAATATAATCCCAGCGGCCGCAATTGAGACCGGCTGAATGATCACGCAGTTCGTAAAGGATTTCATCCATTTCATAAGCTGCGAGAATGGTTTCGATCAAAACGGTTGCCCGAATGGTGCCTTGCGGGATGCCAAGTTCCTTTTGCGCGAAAACGAAAACATCATTCCAAAGGCGGGCTTCCAGGTGACTTTCCAATTTAGGTAGGTAGAAATAAGGACCCGTTCCTCTTTCGATCAATTCCTTCGCATTATGGAAGAAATACAATCCAAAGTCTACTAGGCTACCTGAAGCTGGCTTGCCATTGATTTCAAGATTCTTTTCCAATAGATGCCAACCACGTGGACGAACCATCAGAACAGCCGTTTCTTCCTTTAAAGCGTATTTCTTGCCGGTTTCAGCTGCTTCAAAGTCAATTTGGCGACGAACTGCGTCGTAAAGGTTTACCTGGCCATCAATTACATTGAACCAGTTTGGCGCTGTCGCGTCTTCCAGATCCGCCATGAACATCTTCGCACCGGAGTTCAGTGCGTTGATGAGCATTTTGCGGTTGGTAGGCCCGGTGATTTCTACCCGGCGATCCTTCATATCTTCCGGCAACGGAGCAATTGTCCAGTCGCCATCACGTATATGTTTGGTTTCCGGCAGAAAATCCAGTGGCTTGCCGCTATCAATCTCTTTTTGGCGTACTTGGCGCTTTTCAAGAAGTTCTTCGCGCCGCGAGTCAAAATTCGTATGCAATTTATGAATAAACTCCAACGCTTCAGGAGTTAGAATGGAATCCATTCCAGGTATGTTACTACCTTTGATTGTTACATCAGATTTCGTCAGCAATCAAATCATCCTTTCACTTTTTGGAATTGTTCAGATTCAGTAGATCCCTTCATCGCTGTAGTGGAGCTTGTGCCACCTGAGATGATTTGTGAAACTTCATCAAAGTAACCAGTTCCAACTTCGCGTTGGTGACGTGTTGCTGTATAGCCTTTTGCTTCGCTTTCGAACTCAGCTTGCTGAAGTTTCGAGTAAGCAGCCATTCCGTGATCTTTGTAAGCATGAGCTAGTTCGAACATGCTGTGGTTCAATGAATGGAAACCTGCAAGTGTAACGAACTGGAATTTATAACCCATTTTACCAAGTTCTACTTGATATTTAGCAATTGTTTCTTCATCCAATTTCGCTTTCCAGTTGAAAGAAGGAGAACAGTTGTAAGCCAATAGTTTTCCAGGGAATTCAGCATGGATTGCATCCGCAAACTGCTGAGCTTCTTCCAAGTTCGGGTGGGAAGTTTCACACCAGACAAGATCCGCATAAGGAGCGTAAGCAAGTCCTCGTGCAATGGCTTGATCGATCCCTGGGTTTGTGCGGTAGAATCCTTCAGGTGTGCGTTCGCCAGTGATGAATTTATGGTCACGTGGATCGATATCGCTTGTGATCAAATCAGCTGCATCTGCATCTGTACGTGCGATCAAGATTGTCGGC
>DATHVY010000253.1:0-9559 GCA_035461045.1 Planococcus sp. (in: firmicutes) | reverse complement strand
CCTTTATAGACTTTAAAGTTCAGTCCGTCGACCGCCCGGACTTTCGACTTGGTCTTTTTAAAAAATCCCTTACTCATATCAAAATGCTTTTTCAGTCCCGTGACTTCCATAATCACTTGTTCCTCGATCTTATTCATGGATTCACCTCATAACCTTTAACTTTGATGCAGCGTTTGGCATGAGTCTCTGACACGTACTCCAATTCAGGATGAACTTTCGTGCATTCAATATCACCTATCGGGCAGCGGGGATGAAACTTGCAGCCAGCAGGCATATCTGTAGGGTTTGGCACCGTTCCTTCAATCGAGTATAACTCATCCACGACATCATGGATTTTCGGAATCGAGGCAATCAGGCCACGGGTGTAGGGGTGAAGCGGCCGTTCAAACAACTCATAGATTGGCGCTTCTTCCACGACTTCGCCTGCGTACATGACAATCACTCGATCTGCCAGCTCGGCCACTACACCCAAATCATGGGTAATGATCATGATGCTTGTATTCGAATCACCTTTTAAATTTCTCATGAGGGTCAAAATCTGCGCCTGGATGGTCACATCAAGTGCCGTGGTCGGCTCATCGGCGATCAACAGTTTTGGATTGCAGGAAAGGGCCATCGCAATCATGACCCGCTGCCTCATTCCCCCGGACAATTGATGTGGAAATCGGCCCATCACGGTTGTCGCATCCGGAATGCCGACCGTCTCGAGCATTTCGATTCCTCTATTATTCGCTTGCTCTTTCGTCATTTTATTGTGGAGGATCAGCGTTTCCCTGATTTGATAACCTACGGTAAACACTGGGTTCAGAGCCGTCATCGGCTCTTGAAAAATCATGGCAATGTCATTGCCTCTCATTTTCCGGTATTCTTTTTTGCTCAGACTCCTTAAATCTTTATCTTCAAAAGTGATCTTGCCATCATAGATTTCTCCGTTAGCCGGCAAAATCCCCATTAAAGCGAGTGAAGTTACACTTTTCCCGCTGCCGGACTCTCCTACAATCGCTAAAGTTTCTCCTTGTTCCACAGTAAAAGAAACGCCGTTTACCGTTGAGACATAGCCATCATCCGTCTTAAACCGAACTTTCAAGTCTTCTACTTTTAATAGTTCATTGCCCATGATATCACCTGCCTTCTTTTACTCTTTGATTTTCGGATCCAAGACGTCCCGCAGCCAATCCCCCAGGAAGATAACCCCCAACACCGTAATCGTGATGGCGATTCCCGGGAATGTTGCAACCCACCAGCTGGTGGCGATGTATTGCCTTCCATCACTCAACATCAGCCCCCATGAAACATCCGGCGGTTGAATGCCAAGCCCCAAAAAACTTAAACTCGCTTCCAATATGATGGTCGTGGCAACGTTGAGTGTAGCGATAACAATAAAAGAAGATAGGACATTCGGCAAAATATACTTTGTGATGATTCTAAAATCTTTGGCCCCGATTGCTTTCGCTGAACGGACATAATCGCGTTCTTTAATGCTGAGTGTTTCACTTCGCACCATCCGCGCATACACAACCCAGGTCGTTCCACCGAGCACTAGGATCAGCGTCAGCAAACTCGGGCCGAATACCGCAAGGATAATTAGCATGAATAGGATATTCGGGATGGCCAGCAATGAATCCACTGTTCTCATAATGATGAAATCAAGCACTTTACCATAATATCCGGCGATCAATCCCAACACCATACCGATTGCGCCGGCAAGCAAGACAGCGCTGATGCCGATCATCAACGAGATTCTTGATCCGTAGATGATCCGGCTCAAAATGTCCCGTCCGAGATTATCTGTGCCTAATAGAAACTCCGTATTTCCGCCTTCCGACCAGAATGGCGGCAAAAGGCGATCGACGACATTCGTCTGCGCCGGATCATGCTGGGCCAGCAAAGGCGCAAAAATTGCCATTAACGTAACAAAAACGACAATGATCAGACCCAACATACCGGTTTTGCTTCTCAAAAGCCTCTTTGCCAATTTCTTAAAGGAGGATTGCGAAGCAGCTTTTTGTGGTGCAGCATTTTCTGTGACTTGCGCCAAACTCTTCTCCCCCTTTAATCATATTTAATGCGTGGATCCAGAAATCTGTAGATCAAATCCGCAATCAAATTACTCAAGATGACAAATATCGCAATGATGAACGTGGCCGCCTGTACAACAGCCATGTCCCGTATATTAACCGATTGCACGAGCAATTGTCCGAGGCCAGGCCAAGCAAATACGGTTTCGGTAATCAGTGTCCCGCCAACCAATGTCGAGGTTTGCAAAGCCATAATCGTCACCACAGGAATCAAGGCGTTGCGAAAAGCGTGCTTGTTCACAATGATCGCTTCTCCTAACCCCTTGCTTCGTGCGGTCCGGATAAAATCCTGCCCCAAAATTTCGAGCATGCTCGACCTGATCAACCGTGTCATTTCAGCTGCGATGCCCGTTCCAAGGGTGATAGCCGGCAGGACGAGATGGCCCAGACCTCCCCTTCCGGAAACTGGGAACACTTGAAACGTAACAGACAAAAGAAGAATCAGCATGATCCCGAGCCAGAAGTTCGGCATCGCTTTTCCAAGAACCGCTCCTCCGGTAATAAAAAGGTCGAAGAAACTATTCCGTTTTACAGCAGATAAGATCCCGAGCGGCACCGAGATAATAACGGCAATGATCATCGAGGCGATGGCCAGTTCAAAAGTCGCCGGCAGCCTGTCGAGCACCAGGGTCAGTGCATCGGTATTGTAACGGAAGGAATCTCCGAAGTCCCCCCTTACAAGATCCGATAAGTAAGTAAAATATTGAATTGCCAGTGGTTCATTGAATCCCATCGCTTCCCGCAATGATTCCCGTTCCTGCTCGGTTGCTGTTTCCGGGAGCATCAAGGACACGGGATCCCCGGTTACCCGGACAAGCAGGAAGACGATCAAAGTGATTAAAAGCAGGACAGGAATTGTTTTTAAAAGACTTTGCCCCATGTACTTCATCAATTTTCTCCTCCTATCTAAAAAAAAAGGGGGCATGCCCCCTTTTTTAGTTCAATGTAACTGAATCGGCATAGAACATTTCGTTCAGTTGAGGCTCAAAATTGATACGATCGTTGATTCCTGTAATGGCATCCAATTGGAACATATAGATTTGAGGACGATCTTCCGCAATCAATTCCTGCGCACGCTGCAATTGCTGTTCCCGCTCCTCAGGATCCATGTTCTGTTCAGCAGCAATCAGTAATTCATTTACTTCTGCATTATCATAATCGGATTCACCGGCTGCACCTTCTGCAGTCAGGCGGTCCAATGCAAGGGAAGCATCAAACATCGAGTTGCCGTAACCGATGTAAAACATTTCTGCAAATCCGCGTTCCTGGTAGCGTTGGCTGAACGCACTCCATTCGATCAATTCCTGGTTAACTGTAATTCCCACTTCAGAAAGCATTGCAGAGATCAATTCAACGGTTTCTCTGTCTTTCAAGTAACGTCCGTTCGGCCCTGTCAGAGTCAATTCCAAGCCGTCACCATATCCAGCTTCTTCAAGAAGCTCTCTAGCGCGTTCCGGATCGTACAAAGTCTGCTCATATAAATCTTCATTAGCTCCTACGTTGCCTGGAGTTACTCGTGTACGTGTTACTGTTCCGGCTCCTTCGAGCAACGAATCCACCATTGCCTGCTTGTCGATTGCCAAGTCGATGGCTTCACGCACCCTAGGATCTCCCGTTACACTGTCATCGTCCGTTCTCAACACCAACATCATGACGCGCTGTGTCGGCGATTGAACCGTGGAAACGCCATCCGTGTTGTCGATGCGCGCAACATCTGTTGGCGGGATATTAACTGCGACGTCCACTCCGCCTGTCAACAACTCAGAAACGCGTGTTGAATCTTCCGGAATGCTGCGGAAAACCAGCTCATCCCACTCAGGTTCTCCACCGAAATATTCAGGGTAAGCTTCCAAAGTTAAGCGGTCATCCCGCTGCCATTCTTTAAACTGGTATGGCCCTGTGCCCACCGGCTGTTCAAGGAACACTTCCCAGCCTTCAGTCTCAATATATTCTTGTGGCAGAATCCCTGATCCCAAACGTGACAAGCGATTCAACATTGCCGGCTCAGGGTTGACGGTAACAATTTCAAACTCATAATCACTCAGCACATTGACTGACTCAATTTGGTTATAATTCCCGTGCTCAAGAAGCGTTTCATCCTGGGCTACACGCTCAAGTGTGAACTTCACATCATCGGCAGTCAGCTCTTCACCGTTATGGAAAGTCACTCCTTCTCTCAATTGAAATCTCCACGTATTGTCATCGATATTTTCCCAGCTCTCAGCCAAATCCGGCTGGAAGCCATCTTCTCCTTGATTGGTCAATAAGTAGTTGAACATATTGACATGTACAGCTTCCGTGGATGTTGTGTTGTGGTCATGAATATCAAACGATACGATGTCCGTTCCATAAGCGACTGTCAAGGTTCTGCTGTCACTTGTTTCAACCGGCTCTTCGCCTTCCTCTGTGCTGGCATCATCTTCTCCTCCGCCACACGCTGCCACAACTAGAGCAAGCACGAGCATCATCATCAATAACCAAAGCTTCTTCATTCTGTTTCCCCCTTTTTGGTTTTTAGTAATTTATGGGTTAATACACTTAACACCGAAATTCCATATAAAAAGGCTTCTTCATCGACATCAAAACGGGTATTATGATTCGGATGCGCAGTTTCCTCGCTGCCATTGGTGCCCAGCCGAAAGAATACGGAGGGTACTTCCTGGGAAAAATAGGCGAAATCCTCGCCACCCATCGATGGTTTGACGATCAGAACTGTATCCCGCCCAAACAGTTCATTGGCCGTGCTGATAAATAAACTTCTCAGCTCATCGTCCTGTTTGATGGAAGGAGTCACATATTGGTAATCGATTTCACAATCGCCTCCGTAACTTTGGGCAATTCCTTTAGCGATCGATCCGATTCTTTTCTCCATCACAGCCCTGGTCTCCGGGTTAAGCGTCCGAACAGTCCCTTTTAATACGACAGCGTCAGGAATGATCGTCGCTTTTGTTCCCGCTTGGATCTGTCCGAAACTGAGTACCACTGAATCCAGAGGATCTGTTTGCCTGCTGACGATTTGTTGCACCCCGACCAAGATTTGAGCAGCAATCATAATCGGATCGATGGTCAGATGCGGGTGAGCGGCATGGCCGCCTTTGCCCGTAATTTTGAGTTCAAGAATATCGACTGCCGCACAGCTGAATTCATCATGTGTAATGGAGAATTCTCCTGTCTTCAAAGTCGGATGTACGTGCAACCCTGCCATATAATCCACTTTCGGATTTTCCAAAACACCGTCTTCGATCATCGCGGCGGCTCCCTGGCCGATTTCTTCGGCGGGTTGGAAAACCAGCTTCAATGTTCCCGCATCCAGTCCTTTTTCCGCCATCACTTTTGCTACTCCCAGTAAAATCGAAGTGTGGGCGTCATGCCCGCAAGTATGGGCAACACCTTCCCGGAGACTCACATAAGGTTGATCAATCTCATCCATCATCGGCAAAGCATCCATATCCGCTCGGAGTGCCACTACCGGTCCAGGTGCCTCGCCTTTTAACACGCCGACCACTCCGGTTTTCCCAACGCCTTCCTGGACTTCGAAGCCCCAAGCCCTTAGTTTTTCCGAGACAATGGCCGCTGTTCTCTCTTCTTCAAAAGACAGTTCCGGATGCTGACGCAAATCCCTGCGCGTTTCCACCACTTCACCAAATACGTTCTGAATAACTTCGTACCAATCAGGATGAGTAGATGCAAGGTCTTGGAAACGTCCTGCTCCTCCAGGTTTTAAGGTCACTTTTCCACTCCCCTTCCTTTTTCCGCAAACTCACGGTTGAATTCAAATACCAAAGCGGCCGCCATTTTGATGCCTTCAATATAATCATCCACGTTGATGTTTTCATTCGGTGCGTGGTTGTTCGATTGAAAGTTCCCAACTCCAAATGAAGCGGAAGGAATTCCCAGTGCCTGACAAAGATCATACATAGGTCCGGTGCCTGGTGTATTGGGCATTACATTCGGCTTCTTATCCGAATAATTTTCAGCCACCTTCAACATCGCCCGGACGATTTCTTCGTCCGGATGGGTTCTTGCCGCCCGTTCCGAGCTTGTGACATGGATGCCGACATCTTCAAAGCCGTTGGCATCAAGGTGCATTCTCAGCTGTTTGACGATTCTTTCTGGATCTTGGCCAGGGACAAGGCGGAAATCCAACTTCGCTTTCGCTTCCGATGGCAGTACGGTCTTTGTGCCTTCACCGGTATAACCGGAGACGATTCCGCAAATATTGCATGTTGGCTCAAAAATATGCTTATGCTTCAGCTGTTGGCCTTCCAACCCTAGAATAAAGCGGTCAAGACCTAACTTTTCCAGCGTTTTCTGTTCTTCCAATCGGTAAGAGGCAAGCAATTCCTGCTCTAAATCAGTAATCTTTTCGATATCATCGTAAAATCCGGGGATAGTGATCCTTTCATCCCTATCTTTCAGTGAATTCAAAGCCCATACCAGTTTCCATACCGGGCTTTCAATAATGGCTGCTTGGGCTGAATGCAGGTCCGTATTGGCCCCTTTCACCGTCAGCTCCACGTAAAGCATGCCTTTCACTCCAAGCGATACTTGCAGGGCCCCGTCTGCATCACGATAACCGAATTCCCACAAACATCCGTCCGCCTGAATTTTATGCGCATATTCCTTGGCGAATTCCGGTAAGTGCAGACTGCCTATTTCTTCTTCCCCTTCGAAGATGAACTTAATATTTACCGGCAATTCCAATCCGGCTTCTTGAATGGCATGAATGGCCGCCATGCGGGCGATCAAATTCCCTTTGTTGTCGGCGACTCCCCTGGCAAAAATCTTACCGTCCCGGATGTCCGGTATAAAAGCGGGGGTTTCCCAAAGCTCTTCCGGATCTTCCGGCTGAACATCGTAGTGGTTATAAAAACTTAGGGTTTTGTCGCTGGCACCTTCGAGTTCTGCAAAAACCACAGGAAAGCCCTTTGTTTCCAACTTTTCAGGTGTCATGCCGAAAGCGCTATTGAACAAATCGTCCAAATACGAAACCGCTTCTTCCATGCCTCGGTTTTGGGCTGCGACGCTGGGAATCCGGCAAAAATCCGTCAGCCATCTTATGTAAATATCCCTGTTGGCTTCGATTATTTCATCTACTCTACCAACCAAAAAATCAACCTCCATCCATTTATGGACTATTTCCGAAATGTTACGTTAACCTTACCGTGCACCAGGACGCCTTGTCAATAGAATATTCAGTTTATTCCAAATAAGTTGATTTATTAATCTCTTTATGATTATGTATAAAATAGCAACTATAATAAAGGAGAATCGGATAATGAGCATATTTAAGGAATATTTAGACGAGAATATCGACATTATTAAAGAAGACCTCTTATCTTTGGTCCGCTCCCAATCCCCCAGCCATGATAAGCGATTGGTAGACGAATGCGGAGAACTAGTAAAGGAAATTTTCCAAAAAAGACTATCGGATAACTGGGATTTAGAAGTTTTCCAACAGAAAAACACCGGAAATCATTTCAAATTCGAACTCCAGGTTCCCAGTTCCGGCCCACGCGTTCTGTTTTTAAGCCATTTCGATACGGTCTGGGACGTTGACGCTATTCCTTTGAACGAAAAAGGAAACGACATCTATGGACCTGGGGTTTTCGATATGAAGGCCGGGCTGCTTTCTTCGATCTGGGCCGTTCGTTCCCTCCAGTCCGAATGGAAAGAACTTCCGTTTTCTCCGGTTTTCCTTTTTACCGCGGACGAAGAAATCGGCAGTAAAACCTCACGGGAAATTATTGAAGAGACAGCCAAAACATGCGACGCGGTCCTGGTCATGGAGCCTCCGGTATTTAGTTCGGATGCGCTGAAAACCGAACGGAAAGGCGTTGGCCGCTATACCCTGAAGGTAAAAGGCGTCAGCTCACATGCCGGAAATCACCATGAGGATGGAGTCAGCGCAATCCTGGAATTGGCCCAACAAATCATCAAGCTGGAAAAACTGACGGATTATGAAAAAGAGACGACCTTAAACGTCGGTGTCATCAGGGGCGGGACGAGCAGCAACGTCGTTTCGGCCAGTGCCGAAGCAGAAATCGATTTTCGTGTGACATCATACGATGAAGCGGAGCGGATCATCAAAGAAATCGAAAGCCTTACCCCTTTCAATAAGTCTGCAGAGCTGACCGTTTCCGGAGAATTGAACAGACCGCCTTTGGAAAAGAGTGAGCAAAGCGAGGCTTTATATCAACAAGCGGTAATTGCCGGCAAGAAAGTCGGATTTGAGGTGAAAGAAGCCAAAGCTGGAGGCGGCAGCGACGGCAACTTCACATCCGCCCTCGGCATACCGACTCTTGATGGCCTGGGCATTCCGGGAGACGGTCCACACGCCATTCATGAGCATATTCATTTTGACCGCTTCAGCGAGCGATGTGCACTGATTGCTGAGCTATGTTTGGAGATTGGGAAATAATTGATTGCACAGACGAAAAAATACCGCTGCAGCCAAAATGGCTGCAGCGGTATTTACTGTTCATGGAATGAGCATTACCTTGCCCGTGCTTCTTCTGCTTTCCAACAATTCATGCGCCTTCGCAGCTTGTTCCAGAGGAAAGCGTTTGGAAATATGGATTTTCAGTTTGCCTGTTTGGATCAGTTCGGTCACTTTCGTTGCCCCTTCTTCCAGAAATTCCGGCCGGTGGTTTCGGTAAGTCCCGGTACTGTAGCCGATCACCGAACGACAACTCGAATGAAGGTCTGTGGTCTGGACCGTTCCCGGAAGCGAGCCTTGGTTGGCATGTCCGAAAGTGATGATTCTGCCAAACGGAGCCAGACATTTAAGGCTGTTGTTAAAGTTCTCTCCGGCTATCGTGTCGAGGATTACGTCCACGCCTTTTCCGTCCGTCAACGCTTTCACTTCTTCTACAAAATCCCGTTCCTTGTAATTGATGATATGATCCGCTCCAAAATCCAAAGCAATCTTCGCTTTTTCTTCACTGCTTGTGGTCCCGATGATTTTCGATGCACCCGCCAGTTTAGCCAATTGAATCACCGTTGAACCGATTCCGCCCGCCGCTGCGTGGATCAGAATCGTCTCGCCTTCCGATAAACGAGCCATTTTGTTGATAACGTTATAAGAAGTTATACCGACTGTCAGCGATGCCGCAGCAGTTTCCAAATCCAGTCCATCCGGCACTGGAAACGTCAGGTTTTCATCAGCTGCTACATATTCCGCATAGGATCCTCCACTTGGAAATGCCATGACTCGCTGTCCCTTCCGGAAACGTGACACGTCGCTGCCGACCTCCACCACTTCTCCGGCACAATCCAGACCGGGAATGAATGCTTTGTCTGCAGTGACTCCGTGATACTGTCCCTGTCGCGCTTTGATGTCTGCAAAGTTGACGCTGATCGCATGCACTTGGATCAGCACTTGATGCGAAGCGATAGAGGGTTTAGCTGTTTCCAGGAGTTTCAACACGTCAGGTGAACCTGTTTGGGTTGCAAAGACTGCTTTCATTTTTTCACTCCTC
>DATHVY010000252.1:0-2383 GCA_035461045.1 Planococcus sp. (in: firmicutes) | reverse complement strand
CTGGCAGAACAGCCGCTAGAGGAAGCGATCAAAGGAAAAGATGTGGAAGTTGAGTGGATGCCTTTTGAGCTGCGTCCGGCTCCAAATCCGGCATTGCGTCCGGAAGATGAGTATCTTCAAACAACCTGGTCGCAGTCGGTTTACCCGATGGCGGAGCAAATGGGAATTGAGATTGTCCTGCCGGATGTATCGCCGCAGCCGCATACCCATTTGGCATTTGAAGGATTTCAATATGCCAAGGAAGAAGGGAAAGGCACTGCCTATAATGAACGCATGCTGAAAGCCTTTTTCCAGGAGAGCCAGGATATCGGCGATGTCGAAGTATTGACGAAACTGGCAGGGGAAGTCGGCTTGGATGAAAAAGAATACCGTGAAGCACTCCTTTCCCGCAAATACAAGGAAGCTCACCAACAGGCACTTCAGCACTCATATGAAGAGGCTGAAATAACTGCTGTACCGACATTCGTGATCGGCGATACTAAAATCGCCGGCATCCATACGAAAGATACACTCGAACAGCTGATCAACGAAGAACTGCAGAAACAAAAACCTAAAGTCTTGTTTGAAGGAAAGGCTTGTGGACCGGATGGTTTCTGTTAAGACTAATATAAACAGAAGAGGTGTAAACCTATGATGAATAATGATAAAGCGATTTTAAAGAATAACGATTGGGTAAAAGGGATTTCCCGCAATGGCGAAATGATCATCGGTTTTGTTGATTCGATGAGTCTGGAACAAAAGGCAGTGCATGTAGTGGTCGCAGAAAGCGATAATGAAGCGCTGATCGGCAAAACGATTCCGATGCATTTCACTCAACTGGAAGTCATTCCGATGGCCGAAACTAAAAATGCCGGCGAGCTGGAGTTTTTGATCGATCTTGCTTTGGCGACTGGCGATAAAGAATGGTTTGAAGAGCTTTCTGCTGAGTTAAATGAGAAGGTTCAGACAGTTATTTAGGATAAGTAGAACTGAAAAGATAGTGATACAAGAAAGAGCAGAGGCATAATAGAGCCACTGCTCTTTTTGATTAATGAGGAGAAACATGGCCTGTGTGGCCCGGTGCTCCATAAGCCTCGAAATCAGAGCATATTTATTGAGTTCTGGTTGAGGGAGTAGTAGTATTCGGTTTACCCACTAAAAGGGTAAGTGTTGTTTTAGAGGGTATTGATGATAGTAGGGCAAAGATGGAGTTCAAATTATTATAAAAATACATGAAAAAGCAGGTGTTCAAAGATGAATGAAGATAAAACAATACTGAAGACTAGTGATTGGGTTAAGGGAACGTCGCTCGATGGTGAGATGATTATTGGGTTTATAGATTCGATGAGCATGGTGCAGGGCGCTGTGAATGTCACTGTTGCCGAAAGCGATAATGAAAGCATTATCGGTATGACGATTCCGTTGGGGGTCAAGCAGGTTGAAAGCTTGCCGCAAACGGCGCCGAAAGATACTGCCCAATTGGAGTATCTGATTGATCTGGCTTTGCAGACTGGTGATAAAGCTTGGTTTGAAGAGCTTAGTGGTGAGTTGAATGAGAAGAAGCTAGCAGTTAAATAATTTTAAAAAGTATGAATTGAATATATTAAATTAGGGCAGCAGGCTTATTGGAAGCTTGCTGCTTTTTTTTATTTAAATAGCTATATTGAGCAATCAAAGGGGGATGAATAGAAAGCATGATTGCCACTTTATATAGTCTTTTCAAAACTGTTATTGGTTCAGCGAACGGAATAGAGGTATGAACAGCGATTGCATAGAAAGTATCAAGGATGAATATAAAAGGCAAAGGATGATCAACCGTGCGTTATACCAACATGACCCTGGAAGAACTGGAAGAACAGGACCGCCAGCTGCATCTGCAATCCGATGAGCTGGAAGAATCCTTATTGTATCAGCGGAAGATCGAGCTTTATAAAGTGATGCACCTCAAAGTAAAGCAAAGGGTTCATCGAAAGCTGGAAGACCAGAGCTATTTGGACGACATAACTGAACAGCTCGTTTTCAATTTGGTGCATTACGGCACATACCTGAAAAAGGCGGACCAAAAGGTTGACCAGGTGGCGATTCCGAACTTGAAACGAGCATTAAGTTATGATCCGCACAATCCGATTGCCGCCTACCGATTAGGGTTCATCTACTATCGCAACGGCAACTTTATAAACGCTGTGAACTATTTTCAAAAGGCCATTCTTTCCGAGCGTTTCAATATGAATAAAAAAATGGCATTGACGGACCCGCAAAAAGTGAACGCGCAATTGTATCTGACGAACAGCGCGTTGCATATTGCGAAAGAGTCGCAGGAGGATCTTGCGAAGTTTCCGGCAGACGAAGTCGAAAAATTGCCCGGCTATGAATTTTCCAGCCTGTACGACAGCATAACTGAAAA